>JBAPMW010000427.1:0-5808 GCA_049278815.1 Hyphomicrobiaceae bacterium | reverse complement strand
CCGAAGGTGAGCGGCAGCAGCAGCACCATGCCGGCGAGCGGGCCCAAGCCGGGCAGCACGCCGACGATGGTTCCCCACAAGCACCCGATGAAGCAATAGAAGATCGTCTTCCAGGAGAGAACTGAAGCGAAGCCGGCGACCAGTTGATCGAATACTTGCATATGGGCGGTGCCTAGAACGGACTGGAAGGAAGGCTGGCAGCAATCGGCGCCGCCAGCTGCGCCCAGAAGTCGCCGGCCGGAAGCCTGACGCCCAACGCAAGATTGAACACTGCCCAGACAAGAACCATTCCCAGGCTGGCACCCAAGAGCGCGCGCCACGGCGTAGTGCGTGCAAGGACGAGCAACAGGACGGCGACGAATGTACCGAGGACAACGTATGTGTCGGCACGCTCGAAGGCGAATGCCACTCCCACCAGCGCAACCAGCACCACCAGGACGTCCCGGTGTCCCAAGTAGACGACCTCGCCTCGACTCGGGGCTCGCACGGCGCCATGGAGGATCACCAGCGACACCAGGCCAAGGGCAATGCCGAGGGTGAGCGGGAAGAACCCGGAGCCCGGTCGCCCGACCGTGCCGAAGTCGAGAAGATAAGCCTGCGTTACGAAGAATACGGAGACAGCGAGCAAGACCGCTGCCATCACGATCTCGCCTATGTGTAGAGAAACAGGGCGCCCCCAGGCGCCCTGTTCCTGATCGTCAGATCGCGTTTCCTGATCGGCTGCCGCCATCGTTACTCTCGAAGCCGCTCTGCCGATCCGGCCAAGGCGCGATTGCTCAGTTCTTCTTCAGGCCGACGGACTTCATGACCGCCGCAGTGTTCGCGTCGTCCTCGGCGACCATCTGGGTGAAGGCGGCGGAGGGCTGGAAGGCCGGTGTGAAGCCGATGTTCTTCCCGGCCTCCTTGAACTCATTCGACTCGACCGTCTTCTTGATGGCGTCCTCCAGCTTGGCGACGACCTCCTTGGGCGTGCCCTTCGGGGCGGAGATGCCGCGCCACAGCTCCATGGCCACGTTGACACCCTGCTCCTTGGCGGTCTTCACCTCGGGGAAGGCGGGGTCCGGGATGCTGCCGAGCACCGCAAGCACGCGCAGCTTGCCAGCCTTGGCTTGTCCCACGAAAGCCTGCGGGAACTGGATCGCCGCTTCGATGCGATCGCCCAGCAGATTGGTGACGGCCTGACCCTTGCCGAAGGGCACGTCAGTGATCTTGGCGCCCACGGACGCGAACAGGTGCACTGCGACAAGGTGGGTATGGCTGCCCTTGCCGGAGTGTCCGATGCGCACTTTCTCCTGATTCGCCTTGGCGTAGTCCAACAGGTCCTTGAGCGTCTTCCACGGCGCATCCGCCTTCACTGCCAGCACCGGGTTCTCGATGGTGACGCGCGCGATATGCACAAGGTTCTTATAGTCGAACGGCAGCTGGCCGGAATGATAGGTGGTCGAGATGGAGTTCGAGCTCCACACGATGTTGTAGCCGTCGGGCTTCTGCTGCGAGATGAAGGTATAGCCCAACGCGCCGCCGGCACCGGTCCGGTCGACGATCGGAACAGGAGCGCCCAAAACCTTGGACATGCCCTCGGCCAACTTGCGTGCAGTGGTGGTCGACGCGCTGCCGGCGCCGAACAATGTCGTCATCTCGATGGGTTTGCCCGCCGGATACGATTGGGCGAAACCAGGCACCGCCATTGCTGAAAGAGCGGCGGCCGCGAGAGCGACGCGTCCGATGGAAAAGCGCATTCTAGTCCTCCACTCCGTTTGTTTGTGCCACCCGTGTACCTGTATCCCGCACCTGCGCGCGGGCTTCTCACGGGCACCTGGAGCGAGACCCCCCGTCGACTCCAAGACCCATGACCGTGGCGAGCCCCCGCAGGCACGCCGACCGCAACGCCGATCCCAGGTCATGGCCGAGGCCATGGCCAGAATCAAGGCGTACGTACTTCACAGCGCCTATCCGGCGGCCACCCGGCGCACCGCCACGCCGCGCGCCTTGACCACCACCTTGATGGCGTCCTCCACGCGGTCCCGAGCGTAGCGTAGCGCGGTGGGGAGGTCGCCCAATGCGAAAGTATGAGTATGAATCTTGGTGGCGTCGAAGCGCTTCTGGCGCATGAACGCCTCGGCCCGGTGCGTGGCGCTCTTGCCCTCGCCGCGGATGCCGTAGAGGTAGATGTTGTTGCGCACGATGTGGGCGATGTCCACCGGCACCGGCTCGTGCGGGAAGGCGGCCAGGCAGATCTTGCCGCCCCGGTTTACCATCCGGGCGGCCTCGTTAACAGCGTTGGGAGCGCCTGAGCACTCCAGCACGTAGTCCACGCCCTTTCCGCCGTTCAGCCGGCGCACGGCCTCCACCGGGTCCTCGCGGGTGACGTTGACCACGTGGTCCGCCCCCAGCTCCAGGCCGGTCCTGAGGCGGTTGTCGCGCGTGCCCGTCAGGATCACCGGCTGGGCGCCCAGTGCCTTGGCTACGCCGACGCCGAGGAGACCGATGGGACCGGGCCCAACGACCACGACGCTCTCGCCGGCCACCAGACCGCCCAGCTCCGTCAGGCCGTACATGGCGGTGCCCGCCGTGACGACCATCGTCGCCTCCTCGTCCGACATGTCGTCGGCGACTGCGACCAGCGTGTTGATGTGGTTGACCTGGTACTCGCAGAAGCCGCCGTCGGTGGTGAACCCGTTGGCGCGGTGGCCCTTGTTCACATCGCCGTAGTTGAGGCCGTAGTTGTGGCAGGAGGTGTACATGCCCTCGCGGCAGCGCCTGCACTGCCCGCAGCCGGCGTGAATCTCCACCGTCACGCGCTGGCCGGCGGCGTACTCATCGACGCCGGGGCCCAGCGCTACCACGGTGCCCATGTACTCGTGGCCCGGCGTGAAGCCCTTGTTGAAGGGCAGGCCGCCCTGGATCATGGCCGGCGGCCCGTGGGCGATCACGTCGAGGTCGGTGGCGCAGATGGCGACGGCATCGATGCGCACCAGCACCTCGGCCTTGCCGGGCACGGGCACCGGCTTCTCCGTCAGCACTAGTTCGCCGGGGCCGTTCAGCACCCACGCCTTCATGGTGGCGGGAACGGCCAGGCTGTTGCGGTCCGCGCCCACCGCAGGGGCGCGCATCGGTCGATCCTGGATCATGAACGTCCCGGTCCTTCCGGGGCGGCGGCCTGCGCGCCTTGCTCTCCGAACTCGGCAGACAGCGCGCGCGCCGCCGCCATCACGCTGTCGCGCATGCGCGACAAGTGCGCCTCGCCCGCGCGCAGCGTCGGCGCCGAGACGCTGATGGCGCCCACCACGGCACCCAGATGGTCACGGATGGCCGCGCCGACGCCGGTGACGCCCGGCTGGTGCTCCTCGCGCTCCACCGCATGGCTGTGCCGGCGCACCAGGCGCAGGTCCTCGATGAGCGCGTCCGGCTCGGTGATGGTGTTGGGCGTGAACCTCGGCATGCCGCGGGCTGCGACGATACGCCGGATCTCATGCTCGGGGAGCCAAGCCAGCATAGCCTTGCCGAGCGCAGTGGCGTGGGCGGCGTCGACAGCCCCGAGCGCGCCGGTATCCACGCGCACCGCGTGCCGCCCTTCGCGCTTGAGCAGGGTAACCACCACGTCGCCTTGCAGCACCGCCAGGTGCACCGTCTCGCCGGTCTCCTCGCTGATGCGCTCCACATGCGGCTGGGCGCGGCGCGGCAAATCGACCTGCTTGAGGAACGACTGCGCCAGATGCAGCCCGCGGGCGCCCAGCGCATAGCGCCGGCCGGGCGCGCGGGCCACGTAGCCCCACTTCACCAGCGTGGCGAGCAGGTGGTGCCCGGTCGAGACATTGAGCTGGGTGCGCTCCGCCAGCTCGGTGAGCTGCAGGCTGCCGGTGGAGCCGGCCAGCGCATCGATCAGCGCCAGCGCCCGGTCGACGGACTGGACGCTGCCACGCCGCCTTCTGCCGTCACCGGCGCGGCGCTCTCCCGCTGGGAAGGCGGCGCATGCCGGCGCCTCAGCGCCGTTGCCGATAGTCCCTGCCGGGGACGCGTGACCTTGCGACAACTCGCTCATGCCTGCCGTTACCGAACGTGAGACCTGCGCATAGGGCCTCGGCAGGCGGGACGTCAACGGCTTTTTGTAAAGGCGAATGTCTATTTCTCGTTGTGAAATTGCGCAGGGGTCGAGTTAAACGTTATAGTTCCATACTCGACACGTCCGGCCACGACGAACGCCGCCCGGAGCGCGCAGCTTGCGCCTTGCACCTCCTGCCGGTCGCGCCTGAGCATGATGTTATACTGTTGCGATAAAGAGTGGCCGGACTCCCCGCCGAGACAGTCGAGCTGGAGGTGCCGGAGGCCAGAGGCCGAACAGGCACCAAGGCAACCCAGGACCGCGAGCGACAGCCCGCTCAACGGGAGACCGTGAGTGGCAGGAATTCCGAGCGATGCATCTCTATCTGCTGTTATGTGGCGAGCGAAGGACGTCCCTCAAGCCGGAACGCCAGACCGGACGAGGCGCGACGGCGCCCTGGAAAGAAGGCTGCTGAATCAATCGGATACAGCAAAGCCTGCTGTTCATCCTTGCCGATACCGTTCTACTTGCTGTACAAGGATGGTGTCGGAAGTTCTGATGGCGTCCAACGTTTCGTACGGTGATGAGTATGGCGCACCGTTGCCCGTCCCTGCCGGGGTTGACAGCTTTGGCCGTTGCGATCGTGGGATTGGCAAGCCCGGCACCGGCTGACCCGCCGAAGGGGTCCGACGCGGTGGCGCCGCAGCCGCGACTGGAGATATGGTCCGGCGGGCAGGCCTTGGGGGCGACGTGGTCGGCCTACAGCGGCGCCAGCTGGGCACCGTTCGGCAGCGTGCGCGAGAATGGCCTCCGGCTGCGCGCGACTCTGGGCACCGGTGGCTACGATGGCGGCATGGCTGCCTTCGCCGACGTGCTGATCGGCTATCACAACCAGCTCGGTCCGGTGACCCTCAAGGTCTTCGGTGGACTGACCGCGGCGGAGCATTTTCCAACCGAGCCCACATCCATGCTGGTGGGCACGGCGCTGGGGCCAAAGGCCCTGGTCGAGACCTGGTGGAACATTACCGAGACGACGTGGGCCTCCCTCGATCTCGCCGTCGCACTTCCGCACATGCACTTGGCGTACGCACACCTGGCCCCGCAGGCCGATCCCGACCGCATCGACTACACCGGTCGCGTCCGGCTCGGCTGGAGGCTCTGGCCGGAGCTGTCCGTCGGCTTCGAGGGAGGGGCCGGAGGGCCTCTGGCACCGACCTTGCCGACAACCTGGCGGGACGGAATGGCGCATACTGGCGGCTTCCTGCGCTACGAGTGGGCGGGTGGCGAGGTGTCGGTCTCGGGCGGGGTCTCGGTCGGCGGAGACGAGCGGGAGGGATACGGCCACCCGTTCGGCACTGTCTCCTTGCTGACACGGTTCTGAGCCTGCCGATCGACCAGCGCCCGGGAGTTCGCCCCGGACCCCGCTTTGTCCACGCGGTCAGCACCGGGCCTATGCTATGCTGTGGCGGCAGGCGCGGGGACCACTGGAGAAGCGAGGAATGGGATGAAGAGCGTTCTTCTCCCCGTCGATCAGAATGAGCAGATGCCGGCGGCGCTGGAGACGGCCCGCCTGCTGGCGGACTTGTTCGGGGCCGCCGTCGAAGGCGTGGCGCTGCGGCCGGCCTTCGCCGACATCGTTGCCCCCGACCCGATCGTTGCGGTCACCATCCCCCCGGCCGATTGGAACGAGGCGGAGTTCACGCGCAGCGTGCGCCAGACCTTCGATGCGTTCGCGGCCCGGCATCCGGGCACCCATGCCAACGCTG
>JBAPMW010000426.1:0-3345 GCA_049278815.1 Hyphomicrobiaceae bacterium | reverse complement strand
CCAGCGGCAGGGCGCCGATCCACATCAACTGGAAAGTGGCCTAGTCGCTCGCCCGCAGAGCAAACGGGCGCTGGAAACCATGACCGGGCGATATTAACCTGGTCAGCCTGCCCGCCGTGGCCGGCTGAGCCTCCCGGCCCCACCCGACGCCGGCGGCCTCTGACATCAGGCCCGGGACACGACCCAGTGCAATGAACCGCTCAAGTTTGTCAGCTCACTCCACGGATGGAACGCACCGCAGTCGAAGGCCTTGGCAATTCGTAAGCCTAGTCTGTCTGATTGCATCGTTCGTTTTATGGCCAAATTCGGCGTCACTGGCGCAGGAGCGCGTGCTTCGCTTCCACCACTTCCTGCCGGAAAAATCCCCACAGCAACTGAAGATCTTTTTGCCGTGGAGCAAGAAGATTGCTGAAGCATCGAACGGCCGGCTACGCATCGACGTCGCAGGCGGAATGCAGCTCGGCGGCAAGGCGAACGAGCTGCTGTCGCAGGTCGAGAGCAAGCACGTCGACATCGCGTGGACGCTTGCGGCCTACTCGCCAGGCAGGTTCCCCCGGCTCGAGGTCTTCGAGCTGCCTTTTATCGCTTCGTCCCGGGCCAGCGTCACAAGCCAGGCTCTCTTCGAGTACTATGAGACCCATGCGCGAGACGAGCTTTCGAATGTGCATGTGCTCAATGTGTGGTGTCATCCCAGCGGCGTCATTCTCAATCGGGATGCACCGATCCTACGACCGATCGACGCTGCCGGCCGCGTGATGCGCGTGCCCTCGAATGCCATCGGGGAGCTCTTTCGCAACATCGGCGCGACGCCAAAAACCGCAACAGTGACGCAGGTTCCCAAGCTTTTGAAGCAGCAAGAGATCGCCGGCACGCTTCTCCCCTACGAGGTCATCCCGACACTCAAGCTCAGCAGCGAGATACGCCACATCACGGAGTTTGCCGGGCATCGCGGACTGTATACGGCAGTGTTCCTGCTGGTGATGAACAAAGACGTGTACGCAAGCCTCGATGAGGACCTGCGAAGGGTGCTCGACGCGCATTCGGGTGCGGTGCTCGCTGCCGAATGGGGTCGCATCTGGGATGATTTCGAAGAGTTCGGACGTAACGATTTCGCCGCTGCGGGCGGTGTCGTAACGTTTGTCAAGAATGAGCACTATGAGGAGTGGGTCGAGGCGAGCGAGCCCGCCATTGAAAGCTGGGTCGCCAAGGCCGGTCGCGCCGGGCTAGACGGGGCCAAGCTTATTTCCTCAGCCAAGCAACTCGTCGCGAAATATTCGATGCTGGCGAAGCCCTAGGCCGCGGAAGGCGCCGCCAAAGCCCCGGCGCCTTCCAGAAGGTGTCTCTACCGCGCTCAGTAGTTCCAATTCCAGTCGGAGTAGTACCGGCTGCATGCGACGCTGCAGCAGCTCTCCCGTTTCGCCTGCGGGTCGTTCTGACACCTGCGGAAGATCCTTCCGCGGACGCATCGATTGAAGCAGCGGCCCCCGTCGAATTGCGCGAGTTTGACGATGGGTGAGCGCACAGCCTGCGACCCGGCGCTCGTTGGCACGCTGGCACTCACGCTGACAATGCCCAACAGGAGCGTTGCGGCCGCCAGCAAACCAGAGATTCTCAGCATAGGCTTTCTCCTTCTACCTACTGCAGGGATTTCGATGACGACCCACATGCAGCACGTCGTGGGGCGACTTGTGCGACTAGCTCAGGAGGCCTTCCGCGCAGACCGTCGCGCGGCCGCGATCCTCGCCACGCTGGCGATAGACCATGTCGATACGCTGGATGGCGCGGTCCCTGCCCCTGAGGTCGAGCGCCCCGGTGCGATCGCCTCGCCGTATCACGCGACGCACGTCAAGCTCGTCGGGATTGCCGTTCGCATACACGACCGCGACTCGCACGACCTCGATGTCGCTGCCCCGTGCCGTCAACCGTATGGCCCGGTAACGGCCGTCGCTTCGGCCGACGCGGATCGTATCGCGATCCCTTCCATTGAAGGACACCTGCCGGCAGCCAAGCTCAACCCACTGGCGGTCGCGTTGCGCCATGGCATCGGGCATGACCACAGCGGTGCCTACGAGCGCGGCCAGCGCCGCGCTACAGAGTCGTAGCCGCATCTCTCACTCCCAGGTTGCCGCCAGCACGCAGCTGGCCCAGCAACAACGTGGTTAACGCCGTACCGTTCCCGCTCATTTGTGATGAGGTCGCTCCCGAGCTTCCGAATTCCGCCAGCTGATGGATGCGCGCGCCTCGATCTCAACCTGTCGGCAACACGGTCAATCCAGGTCGAAGACAGGGGGTCGCCAGCGCACGGAGGAACAAAGGCTGCGTTCGGAGGAGCGCAGCCGGAGATGGAGCACGACACAATCTGCGGCCCGCCGAACTGCCCGAAGCGCTCCGCCCACGGCAACTTTGGGGCAGCAAAAGGCTCCAGCCTCTCCACGGCGGGCCTGCACGCCGCTCGGGATTTGCGTTGTCGGAGGCCCCTTGTGGAGAGGGTTTCCCGTGGGGCTGCCCCTCACCCTAACCCTCTCCCCGCGGGAGTGCGGGGAGAGGGGATCCGGGCGGCGCCTAGGCGTATGGCCGCGCCCGCACCTACGCCGTCTTCATCCGCCGCCAGCCCAGCAGGCACAGTGTGCCCACGACGGCGAGGCCGAGGCCGATCGCCCACAGGGGCACCAGGATGAACTGGAACTTCGAGGGGTCACCGAGGTTGAGGCTCGGGGTCAGGCCGTCCTTGGCGGTTACGATCACGCTGGTGGCGACGACCACCCCGCCGGCGGCGACCAGCAAACCGCCAAGCCACAGCAAAGCCTTCCGCATCGGCCCCTCCCCTGGCGCCGACGCGACTGAAGGCTATCGGCGCAGCTCAAGCGAAGCCGAGCCGGACGGGCTCGTCAACCGCACACTTTGCCGGTTGCCGCCCACGGTCACATAAATCGTGCCGGAGATGTCGTACTCGCTGTTGTGGAACTGGCCCCGGTAGGTGTTGCCGCCGATCCTGCTCACGGTCGCGGTCTGGGTCGCCCGCCCCGAGGGCGTCGCGCATGTCGCCGTGACGGTGTAGGACGTGGCCGAGGCGCGCCGGTACTGCGCCCGGCAGCGGGCCCTCTCGTGCTGGCCGGTGGCGAACGCCACTGAGCCGCCGCCGCTCCAGGAGCCCTCCAGGGACTGCGCCATCGCCTGGCCGCCGGCGGCGAGACCGGCCATCAGGACTGGGGCGGCGAGCACCGCGGCTCGCCTGCGGGGCGGGCAGGGACATCCCATTGGGCAGCCTCCTTGAGGTGTCGGACCTTGCCGGATCTCACTCCGTCTCGCGACCGCCGGTGGAGCCATGGTGTCAGACCCGGAGGG
>JBAPMW010000425.1:0-2986 GCA_049278815.1 Hyphomicrobiaceae bacterium | reverse complement strand
TGGTTGCCCATGACCTGAGCCGCGACCATTGCGAGCGCCTCGCACTGGGTCGGGTTGACCTTGCCCGGCATGATGGAAGAGCCGGGCTCGTTCTCCGGCAAGGCCAGCTCGCCGAGGCCTGAGCGCGGGCCGCTCCCCAGGAAGCGGATGTCGTTGGCGATCTTGAACAGCGCGGCGGCCACCGTGTTGATGGCGCCGTGGCTCATGACCATGGCGTCGTGGGCGGCCAGCGCCTCGAACTTGTTGGGCGCGCTGGTGAACGGCAGCCCGGCGATGGCGGCGATGCGGGCCGCCACCTTCGCGGCGAAGCCCTTGGGCGCGTTGAGCCCGGTGCCGACGGCGGTGCCGCCCTGGGCCAGCTGCATCAGGTCCGGCAGTGTCGATTCGATGCGGCGGATGCCGTTCGCGACCTGGGTGGCGAACCCGGAGAACTCCTGCCCCAGCGTCAGGGGCGTGGCGTCCTGGGTGTGGGTGCGGCCGATCTTGACGATGTGCGCCCACGCCTTGGCCTTGGCATCGAGCGCGGCGTGCAGGTGCCTGAGCGCGGGCAGCAGGCGGTGGTGGATCGCCTCCGCACAGGCGATGTGCATGGCCGTCGGGTACGTGTCGTTCGACGACTGGCTCATGTTGACGTGGTAGTTGGGATGCACCGGCTTCTTCGAGCCCATGACGCCGCCCAGCATCTCGATGGCCCGGTTCGAGATCACCTCGTTGGCGTTCATGTTCGATTGGGTGCCGGAGCCCGTCTGCCAGACCACCAGCGGGAAGTGCCCGGTGAGCTTGCCGTCGATCACCTCCTGCGCCGCGGCCACGATGGCCTTGGCCAGGGCGGGATCGAGCTTGCCGAGCTCCATGTTGGTCTCGGCGGCGGCGCGCTTGACGATGCCGAGCGCGCGGACGATGGCCTCCGGCTGCCTCTCCCAGCCGATCCTGAAGTTGCCGAGCGAGCGCTGCGCCTGGGCGCCCCAGTAGCGGTCGGCCGGCACCTCGATGGGGCCGAAGGTGTCGGTCTCGACGCGGACCTTGACGGCGGGGGCTGGGGGCTGGGCGGTCATCCTTCGCTTTCCCTCGTGCACGAGCCCGACGCTGCCTCGACCCCTGGCGCGGCCGGAAACGGGGGCTCCATATCATGGCCGCGCGAGCATCGAGACTGCGGGCCCTGGGCAAGGCTAACAGAGACGCACGCCAGCCGCCATTGGCCAACGTCAGGCCGGGCCAGCGGTGCGGCCGGCGGCTGCGCCCGGCCTCATCGCACCAGCAAGTAGGCCGCGCCAATCAGCGTCGCGGCGAGCGCCAGAGCCAACGGAATCATAACCACCTGCAGCCAGGCACTGGCCCCGGACAGCGGCCCCGTCGCCGTGTCGACGGTTGACGTCAAGAATTCCCGCGGCGCCTGCGGTTTGGGACGGGAGAAGGCGACGGCCGCGTGGCGGATGATGATTGGGAGGGCGAAGAATACGATAGCCAGGACGACGGCCATGCCAAGCGCGAGGTCGGCGTCCGCTTCGCCGGCAAAGGCCAGCCAGGACGCCAGCATGATCCAGCCGAACGCGGCCAGCACCGAAACGTAGACGAAGCCGGGGAGTTCGGCGCCCGGCACTGTGCCGTAGCCGGAGCGGGGCTCGCCCTCGTCCCTCGTCGTGGGCAGGGCGGTCAGTCTAAGCGCCCCGCCATTATCGTGACGATGGCGACCGGTGCGATTGCGGCTTGCGGGCCTCACTGTCTCCTCCAGACGCGAAGGCCGCCCGTCGAGCCATACAATTGAGCTGGGGTATGGTCCCAAGAATGGAAGGGACCAAGCGTCGCAGCGGGAAACTGATCGGATGTGGCCGCCGGCCTCGTTCGATGTGCTGAGCTCGCGGGCGGGGACGCCGCCTAGGCTACGTGGGTATCTTCGCCAGCCTCGTGTCGAGCGAGAGCACCGGGCACCAATGCGGGTCGAAGTCGGCGCCCATGGGCCAAATGTAATCTTTGAAGGCCTCCAGCAGGCGCTCCTCGTAGGGCTTGAACCATTCCCTGCGGCACAGCGCGAACTTGGTGGCGGCGACGATGGTCTCGCGGTCGATCACGGCCAGCATGCACATTTCTGGGTGGCGCTGGAGGTATTCGTGCACGGCCACCATCAGCGTCGGGTAGCCGGGGTGCAGCATGTCGTCGAGCACCATGATGCCCTCGGGCGCCAGGACCGCCGTCGCCAGCTCCAGGTCCTTGGTGAGCACGGCGCGCGAATGCTCGCTGTCGACGTGGATGAAGCGCGGGCGCCGGCCGCCGAGCCTGGCCAGCAGCTCCTCGGGCGCCAGGACCTTGCTGTCCGCCTTCCAGGTGATGCGCCGCTCCGGCGGCACGCCGTGGGTGAGGCAGTTGCGCTCGAACCGGTCGATCACCCCCGCGTTGGGCCAGTCGAACAGGTCCATGCCCAGCGCCGTCTCGCCCGGTGCCAGCGCATGGCAGAGCGCGATGAAGAAGCGCCCCTCGTAGGTGCCGATCTCGACGAGTGGGCCGGAGACGCCCATCTCGCTCTGGAAGCGCAGCAGTCCGGCGGAGACGGCGGCAGCGAAGCGCGAGGACATGCCGGGGACCGTCTCGTACCCGGTGTCGAGGTACCGGTCGACTGCGGCAATGCCCGAGTAGACGGTGGAGGAGAGATGCAGAACGCCGGTTGTGGACATTTTGGGTGAGGTGGTGAGTGGTGAGATGGTGAGATTTAGGTATCAGAGTTGGCGAGGTTTTGGCGCTAAACTGTCGGATGGCGCAAAAGGCATCGCGGAGCCCTTACATCATCCTCCTGCGATGCAACAGCCAGCCGATCGCGGCGACGGCGTGAAATCGTGGGCTCGTGACATCGTCAGGCCAGACGGCTGGCGATCAATCGTGGGAGGTCGGTCGCGCCGGCGACATGTTTCGCCTGGTGGTGGAACTTTCCCGGAAGCTTGGCACAACCCAAACTCACCATCTCACCACTCACCACTCACCATCTCACCTCTTC
>JBAPMW010000424.1:0-2251 GCA_049278815.1 Hyphomicrobiaceae bacterium | reverse complement strand
AGATGAAGTCGGTCATGGCGGGCGAGTAGACATCGCCGCCCGCGCACGGCCCCATGATCACCGAGATCTGCGGAATCACGCCCGAGGCCAGCACATTCCTGAGGAACACCTCGCCGTAGCCGCCGAGCGCCGCCACGCCCTCCTGGATGCGCGCGCCGCCCGCGTCGAACAGGCCTATGATCGGCGCGCGGTTCTGCAGCGCCATGTCCTGGATCTTGATGATCTTGCGGGCGTGCGCCTCCGACAGCGAGCCGCCGAACACGGTGAAGTCCTTGGCGAACACATAGACCACGCGGCCGTTGACGGTGCCCCAGCCGGTGACCACGCCGTCGCCGGGGATCTTGGTCTTCTCCATGCCGAAGTCGGTGCAGCGGTGCTCGACGTACATGTCGAGCTCCTCGAAGGAGCATTCGTCGAGGAGCAGGTCGATGCGCTCGCGGGCGGTGAGCTTGCCTCTGCTGTGCTGGGCGTCGATACGGGCCTGTCCGCCGCCGAGCCGCGCCTCGGCCCGCCGCCGCTCCAGCTCCTCCAGCACTTCCTTCATGGTCAATGCCCCAACACGTCCGCATCCCCGCCCCATCGGCTCATAGCATGGGCGTGCTGCGCCGCGAAATGCCGAGCGGATGGCTCGGATAATGCCCACGGGCGCGCAGGGAGCCGGGTCCAGCCACCCTCCGCCAACGCCTTGCACGGCATTCATATAGATTACATCCGCAGCCTTGCAGCTAAGCTAGATCCTCCCCTCCGCCACCAGATCCAGCGCCGAATCCACATTCCGCAGCGCTGCCTTCAGCCGCTCCTTGTGCGCCTTGTCGAGCCGGTCGGGCGCCACGCGGGTGGAGAGAGGCACGCCTGCCTCGGTGTCCACCAATTGCTGCGAGAGAACGGATGCCAACAGCGTGCGCTGCGCCTCGATGACGGTCTCGACCGTCCCCCACGGGGCGACGCCCTTGGCGGCGGCACCCCGGAGACGGTCGGTGGAGGAGCGCGCTCGCACGTCATGGCGGATGGAGAGGACGCGCGCGGCGGTGAAGAGCGGCATCAGACCGTACTTCTTGAGGTCGATGCGGCCCTTCTCGTCGACCTTGAAGCGGCCCAGGAAGCGGAAGGGACTCTCGCGCTCCCGCGCCGCCTCGATCAGGAGATTCTGGAAATCGATTGCCCGGTGCGCCAGGTCGTAGGCATGGCCCCAGACCGTGTCCGCCAGCGTTGCCTGCCCGTGCACGGACACGGCGTCGAAGAAGATGTCGACGTTGAGCAGGTGCGAGGCGCGCTCGCCTGTCATCCACTTGTCGATGGTGGCGTGCCAGTCCTCCACGCTCTTGCGCCAGGCCCGGTTCTTGGCCATCACGCCGCCCTTGCAGAAGGGCACGCCGGCCGCATCGAGGGTCTCGTTCATGCGCGTAGCGAGCTGCTCGAAGTAGCGGTCCTGCGGCCCGCCCTCGGCCCCTTCGGCATAGACGATGGCGTTGTCCTGGTCGGCCGACAGCTGGCTCTCCCCACGGCCCGCCGAGCCCAGCACCAGCACCGCATAGGGCACCGGCGGCGACCCCAGACCCTCGTTGCGCATCGCCTCCTCGGCCAGCTCGGCGGCACGCCGCGTCATGGCGCAGATCTCGGCGCTGACCACACCGCAGACGGTGCCGGGGCCCACCTGCTCCTCCATCAGGCTGCGCGCCATCAGCGTCAGGCGGCCCCAGGCCGCAGCCAGCTCGGGCGCGGTGGTGGCGCTGTCGATGGCGTCGCCCAGCACGATGGCCGTGGTGGCGCGATGGCCCAGCAGGTTGCGCGTCGTCACCGCCCCGACGAGCTCGCCGGTCTGATCGGTGACACCCAGGTGGCGGAAGCCCAGCCGCTCCAGGCGACCGATGGCGCGGTAGAGGAAGGCGTCCTCGGGCAGCGTCTGCAGCGGCGCGCTCGCGATGCCGCGGATGGGCGCCGCCAGCGCCGCCTCGCCGCCCGCATCGATGGCCCGCAGCAGGTCGCGCTCGGTGACGATGCCCATGCCGCCCGCGGCAACAGGGACGAACACGCTGCTGATCCGCTTCTCGATCAGCATTCGCATGGCGTCGCGCACGCTGGAGTGCGGCGGGGCGAGCACCGGCGGGGCGCTCATGACGTCGCGCAGGCGATGCCGGTAGGGGAAGCTGTCGACGCGCGCCAGCACGGGCGCCGCTTCCACCGGCGCCTGCGCTGCCGGCAGGTAGCCGGTGGCACTGCCGGCATCGCGCTCGGCCAGCGCCCGGCTCGC
>JBAPMW010000423.1:0-15950 GCA_049278815.1 Hyphomicrobiaceae bacterium | reverse complement strand
GCGATGCGCTACACCGTTGTTCTGGAGCAGGAGCCTGACGGCGGCTACTCGGTGAGCGTACCCGCGCTTCCCGGCTGCCACAGTCAGGGCGACACGCGGGACGAGGCCTTGGCCAACATTCGAGAAGCGATCGAGCTTTACATCGAAACTCTTCGCGAGGCCGGCGAACGCATCCCCACCGAGACCGGCAAGGAGTTCGTCGAGATCGAGGCCGCTTGAGGTGGCCAAGCTGCCGACCGACTTGTCGGGCCGTAAGGTACGCGCCGCACTGGAGCGGGCTGGCTTCGTCTTCCTGCGCCAGAAGGGCAGCCACATGATCCTGCATCGCGCCACCCCACCGGCCTGGGTCACAGTGCCCGACCACCGTCATCTCAAGGCCGGTACGCTCCGCGGTATTGTCGCGGATGCAGGACTAACGGTTGACGAGTTCGTACAGCTCTTGGAGTGACGGCTCGAAACTTCTTCGTTCCTTCCCGCGGAGCTTCAGGCAGCGTTCCTGGCCTGCGCAGCTTCCGGACGCCAAACCCTGCCGCCATTGACGAACCGTCAACGGGCTGGCAAGCAGCCCGGGCAGGGGAAGACGGAACGGGTCGGAACCTGTTCACGGCACGGAAACATTAGTCTGGTTGCTTAGGGACCGGGCCGGCAAGGGAGCCGGGTGCCAAGTGACGGGAAGTTGAACTCATGGACCTCGATCCAGTCCTCCTCGCGCGCCTGCAGTTCGCCTTCACCATCACGTTCCACATCATCTTCCCGGCTTTCACCATCGGGCTCTCGGCCTATATCGCCACGCTGGAGGTGATGTGGCTTCGGACCGGGAGAGAGCACTACCACCTGCTCGCCCGCTTCTGGATCAAGATCTTCGCCGTCTCCTTTGCCATGGGCGTGGTGTCGGGGATCGTGCTGTCCTACCAGTTCGGCACCAACTGGAGCCGTTTCTCGGCGATCGCGGGCAACGTGGTGGGGCCGCTGATCGGCTACGAGGTGCTGACCGCGTTCTTCCTGGAGGCCACCTTCCTCGGCGTGATGCTGTTCGGCGGGAACCGCGTGCCGCCCTGGCTGCACGTGCTCTCCACCATCATTGTGGCATTCGGCACCCTCCTCTCCTCGTTTTGGATCCTCGCCGCCAACAGCTGGATGCAGACGCCCGTCGGCCACGAGATCCAGGACGGCATTGTCGTCCCCGTCGACTGGCTCGCCATCGTCTTCAGCCCCAGCTTCCCCTACCGCTTCGCGCACATGGTGACAGCGGCGTACCTCACCACGTCGTTCGTGGTGCTGGCGGTGGGCGCGCGCTACCTGCTCGCCGGGCGGCATGTTGAGGAGGCCCGCACCATGCTGCGCATGGCGGTGGGCTTCATCGCCATCGTGGCGCCGCTGCAGGTGCTGATCGGCGACCAGCACGGCCTCAACACCGCCAAGCACCAGCCGATCAAGATCGCGGCCATGGAGGGCCACTGGGACGGCAGCAAGCCCGGCGATTTCCACATCTTCGCCTGGCCCAACGAGAAGACCGAGAGCAACGACTTCGCCATCTCGATACCCAGGGCCGGGTCGCTCATCATCACGCACGATCCGAACGGCCTGTTCCCCGGCCTCAAGAGCGTGCCGCCGAGCGACCGCCCGAACGTGCCGCTCGTGTTCTTCGCCTTCCGCCTGATGCTGCTCATCGGCTTCGCCATGGTCGCGACCGGTTGGGTGGGCACCTGGTTGTGGTGGCGCGGCCGGCTGTTCGAGACGGCCTGGTTCCTGCGGCCGGCAGCCAACGTCTGGTGGGCCGGGTTCGTGGCGGTGATCGCCGGCTGGGTCGTGACCGAGAGCGGCCGGCAGCCCTGGCTGGTGCAAGGGATCCTGCGCACCGCGGATGCCGCCTCGCCGGTGCCGGGTGGCAGCATCCTCACGACGCTCATCCTTTTCGTCGTCGTTTACGGGATCATCTTCTCCATGGGCATCTACTACATCAACCGCCTGATCCATCGGGGGCCCATGGGCCCGTCGATTGCGCCCCCCGGGCACGGCCTGCCCAGCCGGCCATTGTCGGCCGCTGAGGAGGCCGCAAGGGAGGCGCTGGGAAGATAGAAATCAGAAATCAGAAATCAGAGACTCTGTCTTTCTGACTTCTGACTTCCGGAATGGAGACCGACGATGGAGTGGTATCTGCCGGTGATCTGGGCCGCGCTGATCGGCGTTGCCGTCGCCATGTACGTGATCCTCGACGGCTTCGATCTGGGCATCGGCATCCTGTTCCCCGCCTTCCGGCTGGAGCGCCACCGCGACCTGATGGTCAACACCGTGGCCCCGTTCTGGGACGGCAACGAGACCTGGCTGGTGCTGGGCGGCGCCGGGCTGTTGGTCGCCTTCCCGAAGGCGTACGCGGTGATCATGCCGGCGCTCTACCTCCCCGTCATCCTGATGCTGCTGGCGCTGGTGTTCCGCGGCGTCGCCTTCGAGTTCCGCTGGGTGGCGCGCACCAGCAAGGTGTGGTGGGATCGCGCCTTCTGGCTCGGCTCCACGCTCGCCGCCTTCTTCCAGGGCGTGATCCTGGGCGGCCTGATCCAGGGCATCACGGTGGCCAACGGCGAGTTCGCCGGCGGCCCATTCGACTGGGCCACGCTCTTCTCGGTGTTGTGCGGCCTGGGCGTGGTGGCCGGCTATGCGCTTCTGGCGGCCACCTGGCTGCTAATAAGGACAGAAGGCGAGGTGAACGAGCGCGCCCGCGGTCTGGCCAAGACGCTGCTCATCGCCGTGCTGGGATTCATGGGCGTCGTGAGCCTGTGGACGCCCATCGCCAGCGAGCGCATCGCTCAGCGCTGGTTCTCCCAGCCCAACATCCTCTACCTGTGGCCTGTCCCGCTGATCACGGCGCTCGTGGCGTGGGCCTGCTGGCGCTGGCTGGAGGCCGGGCGCGAGGTGCCGCCGTTCCTGGCCGCCGTCGGGCTGTTCCTGCTCGGCTACCTCGGACTCGTGATCTCCTGGTACCCCTACATCGTGCCGCCCGCGCTCACCGTCTGGGACACGGCGGCCGTGCCGGCGAGCCAGATCTTCAGCCTCATCGGCATGCTGGTCATGCTGCCCATCATCCTCGGGTACATCGTCTTCGTGTACTGGGTGTTCCGCGGCAAGGTGCGGGAGGGCGAGGGGTATCATTGAGGAACGCGGTCAGTGCCTCGCCTCTGCGCAGTAGTCTGAGCTCTAACGTCGGCGCGAGGGGTCTGACCCCGTCTCCGGCGGCGCCGCTACGGGAAGGGCCGGTGGCGATGAGGCTGGCCGGATCCCCGGCTCGCTTCAGAAAGCCGGGAGGCAGACCCAACGACGCCGGAGATATTGGGTCCTCGGCTTCGCCTCGACCCGGCCTTCGCCTCGACCCGGCCTTCGCCTCGACTGGCGAGGTCAGTCCTTCGGAGAGCTCTCGCGCCGGTCGAGCGCGGCCATGACCTGATCGAAGCGGTCGTTCAGCGTGTCGACCATGCGTCGCTCGCTGCGGCTCACCCGCTCCGCGAGGCGCTGCGACTCCGCCTTCATCTCCGCGCGCAAGTCCGACATCTCCGCGCGCACGCGCTGCTCCGATTCGGAGACAATCTCGGCGACGGCGCGCTCGATGGCTCTCTCGCCCTCCGCCCCCTTCTCCAGGACAGTAACGCGGCGGTCGAGGTCTTCGAGGGTGAGAGCCATGGGCCAGATGTACCCTGTGCTTTGAGCTACCCAACCCACGCCGCTACTGGCGAGGTCAGTCCTTCGGAGAATTCTCGCGCCGGTCGAGCGCGGCCATGACCTGATCGAAGCGGTCGTTCAGGGTGTCGACCATGCGCCGCTCGCTGCGGCTCACCCGCTCGGTGAGCGCCTTCATCTCCGCGCGCATGCGCTGCTCCGATTCGGAGACGATCTCGGCGACGGCGCGCACGATGGTTTTCTCGCGCTCCGCCCCCTGCTCCAGGGCGGTCACGCGGCGGTCGAGGTCTTCGAGGGTGAGAGCCATGGGACGCTGTGAACCCCGTGTCATGAGATTCGGCAACGAGTTTGTTCGCTAAACGTTCGAGGCGGTGGCGTCAACTGGGGCTGTGCCAAAAGTAAGCGGCTCCGCTCAGCCCCCCACCCGCCCCGCAATTAACCTCGCCAGCGGCGGCCCGGCGAACAGGACGATGACGAACCGCACGGTCTGCAGCGCCATCACGAACGACACGTCGACCGTGCTGGAGGCGGCGATGATGGCCACGGTGTCCATGCCGCCGGGCGTGGTGGCAAGGTAGGCGCTGAGCGGGTCGATGCCGGTCGCCTCGACCAGGATGAAGGCCAGCGCCCCCGCCACGGCGATCATGGCGAGGGTGGCGAGGAACACCTGCGGCAGCGCCCGGCGCGCGTGCATCAGGATGGCGCGCGTGAAGCCGAGGCCGACGCTCCAACCGAGCAGCGCATAGCTGAGCGCCAGCAGCCAGGGCGGCAACGCCAAGTGCACGAGCCCGCTGCCCTCCACCAGGGCGCCGACGATCATGGGGACGAGCAGCGTCGCCCCCGGAAGCGCGCGCCATCGGCTCGCTGCCACGCCGGCGCCCGCCACCACCACGGTCGCCGTGAGGTCCGGCCAGATCAGAGGTGGAAACCAGACAATGTGGGGAGCGGCGGCCACCGGGCCGATCCACAGGCGGGCCACGACCGAGGCAAGCCCCGCCACGCACACGACGCGGAAATACTGCATGAACGCCACCAGCCGTGCATCCGCGCCGAACGCGCCGGCCAGCACAAACATCACCGACGCAGCGCCCGGCGCCATGCCCCAGACGGCGGTCGTGCCGGGCATGACCTCGTAGCGGGCCATCGCCCAGCCGAGCGCGCTGCTGGTGGCCACGATCACCAGCACCACGCCGAGAAACAGCGGCCAGTCCGTGACGAACGCGTGCACGATGTCGCCCGTGATCGCCCGCGCCACCAGGCAGCCGACCACCGCCTGCGCTACCTGCACGGGCAGCCTGGGCGGCAGGATCGAGCCGCCGTTGGTGGCGAGCACGATGCCGACGATCATCGGCCCGAGCAGCAACGCCGCGGGCAGTCCGAAGGCCTCAAGCGCTGCGCCCAGGGCCGCCGACCCGGCGACGAGCATGCCCCATTGCTGGGCCGGGGAGCGGCCAGCGACCAAGCCGGAGTCGCGGGGATCGGCAGGGGCGGTCATGGGGCGGTAACGGGGGACGGTAACGGGGTCAGACCCCTCGCGCCACCGCTTTCGTTCAGTTGCTTCGGTCGGGGCGAGGGGTCAGACCCCAGGGCACCACCTCGGAGATGGCGGCGGTATCGGTCGAGCGCTATCGGAAGTGTCGTGCCATGGGGTCAGACCCTGCGGGTCTGAAGGGAAACACACGCGACAAGCAAGCGCCGCCCGGATTCCCCTCCCCCTTCTGGGGGGAGGGGACGCTGCGGCGCGCTCCGTTTCGTCATCGAGGGTCGGCGCAGCCGGTGAGCGGCTGACACGCAACGGCACCTTCCGGGCATGGCCGATCCAACCCACAACGCAAGGACCACCCCCAAACTCACCCACTCACCACTCACCATCTCAACCGGCTCAACCGCAACGCATTGCCGATCACGCTGACCGACGAGGCCGCCATGGCTGCTGCCGCGATCACCGGCGAGAGCAGGATGCCGAGGAACGGGTAGAGCACGCCGGCGGCGATGGGGATGCCGGCGGCGTTGTAGATGAAGGCGAAAAACAGATTCTCGCGGATGTTGGCCATGGTGGCCTCGGAGAGACGCCGGGCGCGGGCGATGCCGTTGAGGTCGCCCTTGACGAGGGTGACGCCGGCGCTCTCCATCGCCACGTCGGTGCCGGTGCCCATGGCGATGCCCACGTCGGCTGCGGCGAGCGCCGGGGCGTCGTTGACGCCGTCGCCAGCCATGGCGACCACGCGCCCCTCGCGGCGCAGACGCTCGACGATGCGCCGCTTGTCCTCGGGCAGCACCTCGGCCTCCACCTCGGCGATGCCGAGCCTCGCCGCCACGGCCCTGGCGGTCGTGGCGTTGTCGCCGGTCAGCATGACCACGCGGATGCCCGCCTCCTTCAGGGACCCAAGCGCGCCGGGCGTGCTGGCCTTGATGGGATCGGCGACGGCGATCGCGCCGGCGGCCTGCCCGTCGATGGCGACAAGGATGACGCTGGCGCCGTCCTGCCGCAGGCGGTCCGCCTCGGCGCTGAGCGCGCGGGCCGCATCCGTCGCCGTGTCGATGCCGGCCTCCTCCAGGAAGGGCCGGTTGCCGATGACGAGCCGCCGGCCCTCGACCGAGCCCGTGACGCCCTTGCCGGCCGGGGCGTCGAAGTCGTGCGCTGGAGCGAGCGGGAGGCCACGCTCCTCGGCTGCCGCGACAATGGCGGCGCCGAGAAGATGCTGACTGTTGTGCTCCAGGCTGGCCGCCAGCCGCAGAAGCTCCGCCTCCGGCTGGCCGGGAGCGGCCCGCACGGCCACGACCTTGGGCTTGCCCTCGGTCAGGGTGCCGGTCTTGTCGATGACGACCGTGTCGACCTTCTCCATGCGCTCCAGCGCCTCGGCGTTCTTGATGAGCACGCCGCCGCGGGCGCCGCGGCCCACGCCCACCATGATGGACATCGGCGTGGCGAGTCCCAGCGCGCAGGGGCAGGCGACGATGAGCACCGAGACGGCGGCGATCAGGCCGAAGGTGAAGCGCGGCTCCGGCCCCCAGAGGGACCAAGCGAGGAACGCCAGCGCAGCCACCGCGATCACCAGGGGCACGAACCAGCCGGAGACCTGGTCGGCCAGCCGCTGGATGGGGGCGCGGCTGCGCTGCGCCTCGGCCACCATCTGCACGATGCGCGCCAGCATGGTCTCACGGCCTATCCTGTCGGCGCGCATGACGAAGCTGCCCGACCGGTTCATGGTGCCACCGATCACCTTGGCGCCCACCTCCTTCGTCACCGGCAGGGATTCGCCCGTCACCATCGACTCATCGACCGCGCTGCGCCCGTTAATCACCTCGCCGTCCACCGGCACGCTCTCCCCAGGGCGCACGCGCAGGCGGTCGCCGACCGCCACGGCATCGAGGCCGACCTCCTCGTCGCTGCCGTCGGCCCGGATGCGGTACGCGCGCTTCGGCGCCAGATCGAGGAGCGCGCGGATGGCGCCGCTCGTCTGCTCGCGCGCCTTGAGCTCCAGCACCTGGCCCAGCAGCACCAGCACGGTGATGACGGCGGCGGCCTCGAAGTAGACGGGCACGGCGCCGTCCATGGTGCGGAAGGCGGTGGGGAACAGGCCGGGCAGGAGCGTGGCGACGATGCTGTAGGCCCAGGCCACGCCGGTGCCCATGGCGATCAGCGTGAACATGTTGAGGTTGCGGGTGCGGACCGAGGCCCAGCCGCGCTCGAAGAACGGCCAGCCCGCCCACAGCACCACCGGCGTCGCCAGCACGAGCTGAATCCAGTTGGAGGTCTGCGACCCAAGCCACATGTGCAGGTCGGTGAGGTGGCTGCCCATCTCCAGGACGAACACGGACAGGGTGAGCGCGAGGCCGATCCACAGCCGGCGCGTCATGTCGGCGAGCTCCGGGCTGGGGCCGGCGTCGGCGGTCGCGAGAACAGGCTCCAGCGCCATGCCGCAGATCGGGCAGGAGCCGGGGCCGACCTGGCGGATCTCCGGGTGCATGGGGCAGGTGTAGATCGCGCCCGCGGGCACCGGCTCGGCCCGCGCCTGCTCGGGGGCGAGATACTTCTCGGGATCGGCGACGAAGCGTGCCGAGGATGCCGGCCGTTGTGCGAGCAGCCTTAACGAAGCACAGCACGGCCGCCGTCTGGATGAAGATCGCGCACATAGCGATCCGCGACCTCGGGCAGCAGCAGCATGTTCATTGGGGGATGCGGGTCGTTGACGTTTTCGTTTGTAGGGCAATTGCCCCCTACGCAATAGCGTGGCCGGCAACGGTCCCGGAACGACCAGAGCCGGTCGTTGCGGGGTGCACGGCCAGCCTGCAATGTGCGTTGGCTGCCCTGTCCCCTTGGTCGGCGCCGCCAGAGCGGCATATAGTGGGGGTGAAGGCGACGATCGTGCTGTGAGGAGGCGCGCAGATGGTCGTAACGCACGATGCCTGGGTCGTGGCGCTTTCCGTCCTCGTCGCCATCCAGGGTGCCTATGTCGGTCTCAAGCTTGCCCTGGAGCTCCGAGGCAGCTCCGGCGGCCGGCGGCGGCTGCTCCTTGCCGGCGCGGCGGTGACGCTCGCGGTCGCCATCTGGTCCATGCACTTCGTTGGCATGCTGGCGGTGCGCGCACCGGTACGGATCGACTATCTGGTGCTCCCCACCCTCATCTCCTTCCTGGTGTGCGTGGTGGTGGTGGGGTTCGGCGTGTTCCTGGTGTCCAGCGCGCCGGCGTCCAAGGTCGTCCTGGCGCTCTCGGCTGTCGTGATGGGGGCCGGCATCGTGATCATGCACTTCATTGGCATGCTCTCCCTGCATGCCAACGCCATGATGCATCATCACCCTCTCTATGTGGCTCTGAGCCTCGTCGTCGGCGTCTTCGCCTCTGGACTGGCGCTCTTTTTTGCGTTCGAGGGCATCGTCCGGCCCCCCCTCGTCGCCGCGTCCATCGCGTTCGGGCTGGCGATCGCGGGCATGCACTACACGGCCATGGCGGGCATGACCCTGCATCCGATGTCGGGCGCTGTCCCCACGGAGGCCACCGCCCTGTCGCGAGACCTGCTGGCCGTGATCGTCGCCATCGTGGCCTTCGGCAGCACGTCCGCGTTCCTGCTGGCGCTGGTGCCCGACGGCACGCCGGACCTGTCCGGCATCTGGCCGTACGGGCCGCCCGCGCAGCCGCCCGGCGTTGCGTTGGCCGGCAGCATCGGGGCGGCGTTGCGGGAGGTCGCTCCGCCGGCTACGGCCAAGCCCGCCATCGACCACACGGCGCCCGCAGAGCCGGTGTCCGGGCCGGCGGCGGTCGAGGCATGGGCCGACGTTCATGCTCCGTCCAACGTCGCCGCCCCGCCCAGGCCCGCTGCGGTGATCCCGGTTCAGAAGGACGGCGCGACGCACTATCTCCCGGTCGGGCGGGTGCATGCCGTCAAGGCCGAGGCCCACTACACCACGGTGTTCGACGGCACCCACAGGTTCTTCTGCAGCTTGTCGATCACGGACGTGGAGGGTCGTCTGGATCAGACTCGCTTCGTGCGGGTGCATCGAAGTCACATTGTTGCCGTGGATCGCATCACATCTTTGAAGAGATCCGGCGACGGCGGCGTAGCCGAGCTCAATTCCTTCACGCCCTATTCCCTGCCCGTAAGCCGCCGCAAGCTCTCCGAGCTGAGGGCGCTCCTCGACGCCCGTGCATAGCGGTGAGATGGTGAGTGGTGAGGTGATGAGGTGATGAGTTTCGGGCGGTGCGCGTGGCCGGCGTAGGGGCCCGACCTTGAGGCGGGCGCGCTCGGCCGTCCCACTTGCTCCAGGGCCTCCCCTCCTGAGATGTGCGCTGCACTATGTAAACTTTTGCCGCGCAGCAACTGGTGCATTGAGTCAGCAGCCTTGACGCACTTCGTGCAAAATGAGCGCCGTTCGTGCGCCATCAAGGCCGGTTTGTGTGTCTGGTGCAACGGAGGTTGATCCTGCATCGCAGCAATCCTTAGCGTTGGCCTTCTGTGGCCGCCCCCACCGCCACAGCAAAGCATCGGCAGAATGCAACCCCGGAGGGACGCACCCGTGATCCCCGCCCCATTCTCCTATTACCGTCCCAAAACCGTCGCGGAGGCTACGGCGCTGCTCGCCCAGCACGGCGATGACGGACGCGTGCTGGCCGGTGGCCAGAGCCTGATCCCGATGATGAAGCTGCGGCTGGCCGTACCTGAGCACCTCATCGACCTGCGTGGGATTGCGGAGCTGAAGGGCGTTCAGAGAACCGGCAATACGCTCGTGATCGGTGCAATGACCACCCAGCACGAGCTGCAGCAGTCCAAGATGGCGACCGAGGCGGCGCCGATCCTCCTGGAGGCTTCCCTGCTGATTGCCGACCCGCAGGTCCGCTACGTCGGCACTGTGGGCGGCAACGTCGCCAATGGCGACCCCGGTAACGACATGCCGGGCGTCATGATGTGCCTCGATGCGGGCTACCGTCTGATCGGCGCCGGCGGCAGCCGCACCGTGAAGGCGCGCGAGTTCTACCAGGGATCCTATGCCACCGCCTTGAGGCCGGGCGAGATCGTCGCCACCATCGAGGTTCCCGTGCCGCCGGCCGGGCACGGCTACGCCTACGAGAAGCTGAAGCGCAAGATCGGCGACTACGCCACGGCAGCGGCCGGCGTGGTGCTTACCGTGGCCGGCGGGAGGGTCGCCACCTGCGCCATCGCGCTCTCGAACCTCGCCGACGCGGCGCTCCTCGCCAAGGATGCGGCGGCGGCGGTTGTCGGCAGCGCGCTGGAGAAGCCCGCCATGGACGCCGCCATCAGGGCGGCACGCGCCATCATGTCTCCGGCCTCCGATACGCGCGGCTCCAGCGAGTACCGCACCTACGCCGGCGGCGTGATGGTCGAGCGCGCGCTGCGGCGGGCGTTCGCCCGCGCCAGAGCGTGAAATGAGGGCCTGAAGGAAAAACGGGCGAATGGCGAATGGCCAATCGCGAATGGTGAGTCCACTCGCCATTCGCCACTCACCATTCGCCGATCCCGGGAAGGACGCCATGGCAAAGACCCACATAAGAATGACCGTGAACGGCAAGGCGGTGGAAGGCCTCGTCGAGCCGCGCACGCTGCTCATCCACCACCTGCGCGAGGACCTGAGCCTCACCGGCTCGCACATCGGCTGCGACACCACCCACTGCGGAGCGTGCACGATCGACATGGACGGCAAGTCGGTGAAGAGCTGCACCCTGTTCGCAGTCCAGGCCGATGGCGCCCACATCACCACCATCGAGGGCATGGCCAATCCCGACGGCTCTCTGCACGCCCTGCAGGAAGGGTTTCGCATGATGCACGGCCTGCAGTGCGGCTTCTGCACCCCCGGCATGATCATGCGGGCGCACCGCCTGCTGCAGGAGAACCCGCGCCCGACCGAGGAGGAGATCCGCTTCGGCATCGCCGGCAATCTGTGCCGCTGCACGGGTTATCAGAACATCGTCAAAGCCATTCAGTACGCGGCCGCCAAGATGCGCGGCGAGACCTTTGCGGAGGCAGCGGAATGACCACGGCCGTTCTGACCCGGGAGCAGCGCGAGGCCAAGCTTGAGGGCATGGGCTGCAAGCGCAAGCGCGTGGAGGACATCCGCTTCACGCAAGGCAAGGGGAGCTACGTCGACGATATGAAGCTGCCCGGCATGCTGTTCGGCGACTTCGTGCGCTCGCAGTATGCCCACGCGAGGGTCAAGCGCATCGACACCAGCAAGGCGCTGAAGGTGCCGGGCGTGCTCGCCGTGTTGACCGCGGAGGAGCTGAAGGGCGTCAACCTCGCTTGGATGCCGACGCTCGCGCAGGACGTGCAGATGGTGCTGGCCGACGGCAAGGTGCTGTTCCAGAACCAGGAGGTGGCCTTCGTCGTGGCCGAGGACCGCTATGCGGCGGCGGACGGCGTGGAGGCCGTCGAGGTGGAGTACGAGGGGCTGCCTGTCATCGTCGATCCCTTCAAGGCCATGGCGCCCGACGCGCCGGTGCTGCGCGAGGATCTCGCGGGCAAAACCTCGGGCGCGCATGGCCCCCGCAAGCACCACAACCACATCTTCGAGTGGTCGGTGGGCGACAAGGCCGGCACCGACGCCGCGTTCGCCGGCGCCGACGTGACGATCAAGGAGCTGATCTCCTACCACCGGACGCACCCCTCTCCGCTCGAGACCTGCCAGTGCATCGCCTCATTCGATAAGATCAAGGGCGAGCTGACGGTCTACGGCACGTTCCAGGCGCCGCATGTCATCCGCACGGTAGCCTCGCTGATCTCCAAGATCCCCGAGCACAAGATCCACATCGTCTCGCCCGACATCGGCGGCGGCTTCGGCAACAAGGTGGGCGCCTATCCCGGCTACATCTGCGCCATCGTCGCCTCGATCGTGACTGGCAAGCCAGTGAAGTGGGTGGAGGACAGGATCGAGAACCTGACGACCACCTCGTTCGCGCGCGACTATCACATGACGACCGAGATCGCCGCCACCAAGGACGGCAAGGTCACCGGCCTGCGCGTGTACACGATCGCCGACCACGGCGGCTTCGATGCCTGCGCCAACCCGTCGAAGTTCCCGGCCGGCCTTTTCGCCATCGTCACGGGCTCCTACGATTTTCCCGTCGCCCACGCGGTGGTGGATGCCGTCTACACCAACAAGGCGCCGGGGGGTGTGGCCTACCGCTGCTCGCTGCGGGTGACGGAAGCCGCCTACGCGATCGAGCGCGGCATGGATATTCTCGCGCAGAAGCTCGGGATGGATCCGGCCGAGCTTCGCCTGAAAAACTTCATCAGGCGCGAGCAGTTTCCCTACCAGTCGGCGCTCGGCTGGGAGTACGACTCCGGCGACTATCACACCGCCATGAAGAAGGCGATGGACGCCGTCGGCTACCAGCAGCTGCGCGCCGAGCAGGCGGCCAGGCGCGAGGCGTTCAAGCGCGGCGAGACGCGCGAGATCATGGGGATCGGCACCTGCTTCTTCACCGAGATCGTCGGTGCCGGCCCGTCGAAGAACTGCGACATACTCGGGCTTGCCATGTTCGACAGCTGCGAGATCCGCCTGCACCCGACGGGCTCGGCGACGGCGCGCATGAGCTCCAAGTCGCAGGGCCAGGGCCACGAGACCACCTACCCGCAGATCATCGCCAGCGAGATCGGCATTCCCGCCGACGACATCACGGTGGAGGAGGGCAACACCGACACCGCCCCCTACGGCATCGGCACGTTCGGCTCGCGCTCGACGCCGGTCGCCGGCGCGGCAATAGCCATGGCGGCGCGCAAGATCCGCAACAAGGCGCAGATGATCGCCGCCTACATGCTGGAGGTGCACGAGGGCGACCTGGAGTGGGACATCGACGGCTTCCGGGTGAAGGGCCTGCCCGAAAAGTCGAAGACCATGAAGGAGATCGTCTGGGCCGCCTACAATGCGCCGCCGCCGGGCATGGAGCCGGGGATGGAGGCGGTGAGCTACTACGATCCCCCCAACATGACCTACCCGTTCGGCGCCTACATCTGCGTCATGGACATCGACGTGGATACCGGCGTCTACAAGGTGCGGCGTTTCTACGCCCTCGACGACTGCGGCACGCGCATCAACCCCATGATCATCGAGGGCCAGGTGCACGGCGGGCTCACCGAGGCGTTCGCCATCGCCATGGGCCAGGAGATCCGCTACGACGCGATCGGCAACGTCGTGAACGGCTCGTTCATGGACTTCTTCATTCCCACCGCCGTGGAGACGCCGCACTGGGAGACCGACCATACGGTGACGCCCTCGCCGCACCACCCGATCGGCGCCAAGGGGGTGGGCGAGAGCCCGAACGTGGGTGGCGTGCCTGCGTTCTCCAACGCGGTCAACGACGCGTTCTCGTTCCTCGGCACGAAGCACATCGCGATGCCGCACGACCACTGGCGCAACTGGATGGTGGCGCATAGCCTGGGCCTGCACGGGTGATGATGGGCATGGGGTCAGACCCTGCGGGTCTGACCATGCCGCAACCGACGTTGGAGCCAGGGGTCAGACCCGCAGGGTCTGACCCCGTCTTGGCGGAGTCCATCTGCCATGGTGATCTCACGGGAGCAGATCGCGGAGCGTCTCGCCGGGGTCGGCTATATCGCCGACCGCGAGCTGCCCGTGGCCCTGCAGCTCATGGACATGCTCGACCGTCCGCTGCTGCTGGAAGGCGAGGCGGGCGTCGGCAAGACCGAGGTTGCCAAGGCGCTGGCCGCCGTGCACCGCACGCCGCTCATCCGCCTGCAGTGCTACGAGGGGCTCGACCAGTCCACCTCGCTCTACGAGTGGAACTACCAGCGCCAGCTGCTGGCGATCCGCGCGCGTGAGTCTCGCGGCGACTCTGGCGGCGCCGGCCCGCATGAGGTGGAGCAGGACATCTTCTCGGAGCGCTTCCTGCTGGAGCGGCCGCTGCTGGCCGCCATCCGCCGCCCCGACCGGCCGGTGCTGCTGATCGACGAGATCGACCGCGCCGACGAGGAGTTCGAGGCCTTCCTGCTGGAGCTGCTCTCGGACTTCCAGGTCTCCATCCCCGAGCTCGGCACCGTCAGGGCCGCCAGCATCCCGCGCGTGGTCCTCACCTCCAACAGCACGCGCGAATTGTCCGACGCGCTGCGCCGCCGCTGCCTCTACCACTACGTCGACTATCCCGACGTGGAGCGCGAGACCCGCATCATCCTGGCGCGCGTACCGGGCATCGCCACCGCGCTTGCCCTCCAGATCGCGCGCTTGGTGGAGAGCGTGCGCAAGGAGGAGCTGCGCAAGGTCCCCGGCGTGGCCGAGACGCTGGACTGGGCCGCCGCTCTGGTCGGCCTCGGCGTCGGGAGCCTGCACGACGCGCCGGAGACGGTGCACGAGACCCTGCGCTGCCTCCTGAAGACCCAGGAGGACCGCGCGCGTTTCACGCCCGAGGTGTCGGCACGCCTGCTGGGAAAGGTCGCGTGATGGGCTCACCAGCTCCCGAGGCGGGCGATTTCACGGCAGCAGGCGCCCATATCGCCCGGCGCCTTTCAGCATTCATGCACACCCTGCGCGACAACGCCTTCGCCATTGGCCTCAAGGAGGGCGAGGACGCGGCGGTGGTGCTCGCGTCCCCGCTCGCCGCACGACGCGACAGCCTGCGCTCGGCCCTGAAGGCGCTCGTATGCGCGCGCCGCTCCGATTGGCTAAAGTTCGACGCCGTGTTCGACGCCTTCTGGCTGGGCCACGGCGTGCGCCGCGTTGTGCCGCTCGGCAGCGACGCCAGGGGCGCGAAACGTCCCGAGCTGCGCCAGCTGAGCGGCCCGAACGCCGGGGAGCAGACCCGGTCGGGCGTCGCCGAGCTGGTCGATCCGGGCGACGACAGCGAGGCGGACCGCGACGCAAGCCCCGCCAGGCGCACGCAAGGCGCGTCGCGGGCGGAGCGTCTCGCCGAGACCGACTTCCGCAAGATCCACGACCCTGCGGCCATCGCCGAGGCGCATGCACTCGCTGAGCGCCTGGCCAAGCGCATGCGGACGCGGCTGAGCCGGCGCGAGCGGGCGCGGCTCAACGGTCGCAGGATCGACCTGCGCCGTACCATCCGTCGCAACGTGGCGCATGGCGGCGTACCCATCGAGCTGGTCTGGCGCAGGAAAAAGCGCAAGCCGCTGCGCCTGGTGGTGCTGCTCGACGCGTCAGGCTCCATGAGCCTCTACACGGCGGTGTTCGTGCGCTTCATCCACGGCGTGCTGGACCACTTCCGCGAGGCCGAGGCGTTCCTGTTCCACACCCACCTGGTGCACGTCTCCGCCGCCCTGCGCGAGAAGGACGCCGGCCGCGCGCTTGAGCGGCTCTCGCTCCTGGCGCAGGGGGTCGGCGGGGGTACACGCATCGGCGAGAGCCTCGCCACCTTCAACCGCTGGCACGCAAAGAGCGTGATCCACTCCCGCACCTGCGTGATGATCATCTCCGACGGCTACGACACTGGCGGTCCCGAGGTCATGGCCGCCGAGATGCGCGGCTTGGCCCGGCGCTGCAAACGCATCGTCTGGCTGAACCCGATGGTCGGATGGGAGGGCTACACGCCCAGCGCGCGCGGCATGCAGGCGGCGCTGCCGTTCGTCGACCTGTTCGCGCCGGCGCACAACCTGAAGTCGCTCGCGGCGCTCGAGCCCTATCTGGCCACCTTGTAGATGCCGGTCGCGACCATGAGCAAGCCGGTGGATGTGCTGGACGAGCTGAATGCGCTGAAGGCGTCGGGCGAGCCGTTCGCCATCGCCACCGTGGTGCGCACCGTGGCGCTCACGGCCGCCAAGGCCGGCGCCAAGGCGCTGATCCGCCGCGACGGCACCCTGTC
>JBAPMW010000422.1:0-1722 GCA_049278815.1 Hyphomicrobiaceae bacterium | reverse complement strand
ACATGTCCTTCACTATGCCGTTGCCAGCGACCAAGGTTCCCGCGGATCCGGCCAAGGCCGACTGGAAGAAGCTTCTTCCCCACGACGGGCGTGACATCGCGCTGGAACATTGTCAGTCGTGCCATATCATCACGGTCACGATCACGCAGGACCGAACCAAGGAGCACTGGCTCGGCACAATGAGCAAGCCGAGTCATGTCGAGATCAAGCTTACGCCACAGGAGCGCGAGGCGCTCGCGCGCTATCTCGTCTTGAACGCGGCAATCCCGATCGATCAAGTGCCGGAGGACCTGCGGGCAGGCGGCGCGACCTACTGACGCCCGGACGTCGATGCGACGCCAATCCTAAGGCACGGGACTCCATGCTGTTCACCTCGCTCGAGTTCTTTGCGCTCCTGCCGCTGGTACTGCTGGTTTTTGCGGCGCTGCCCATTCGGCAGCGATGGATGTGGCTGCTTCTGGCAAGCTACGTGTTTTACGGGATCTGGCAGCCCTTCAATCTCGTCTATCTCGGCGCGGTCACGCTCGTCATCTACGCCTGCGGCGGTGGCATGCAGAGCGCGACCGCAAGGTTCTGGCGCGTCGCGTTCCTGGCGGCTGGACTGGTGGCGGTGCTCGGCTCGTTGTTCGCGTTCAAGTTCTACGACTTTGTCGCCGGCGAGATCGAGCGAGTGACTGTGCAAATTGTCGGAGGCGAGCCGTTGCTCGCTCTGCCGCGCATCGGCATATCCACCCCTGTCGGCTATTCGTTCTATGCCTTTTCGGCAGCAAGCTATCTCATCGACATCTATATGCGGCGGCTTCCTGAGCGGCCCAGCGCCGGCCACGTTGCACTTTACGTCGCCTACTTTCCCAAGATTCTCGCGGGACCCATCGAGCGGGGCACGACATTCCTGCCCCAAGTCTGGAATGGTCTGCGCTCCGATCCCGACCGACTGGTGCTCGGGCTGCAGTTGATCGGCTGGGGTCTCTTGAAGAAGGTGGTGATCGCCGACAATTTGGCGCCGCTCGTGGACCGCAACTTTGCTATTGCCGCCTTCGCGGCACCGATGGAGCTGTTGATCAGCATCTATTTCTTCGCATTCCAGATCTACTGCGACTTCTCCGGCTACACCGATATCGCGATCGGCATTTCGCTCCTGTTCGGCATTCAACTGATGCAGAACTTCCGCCGGCCTTATCTGTCCCGCAGCACGGCCGAGTTCTGGGCGCAGCGCTGGCACATCTCCCTCGGCAGCTGGTTCAGAGACTACCTTTACATCCCGCTCGGAGGCAATCGAACCGGAACCATCCGCAAATACGCGAACTCGATGATCGTGTTCCTCGTCAGCGGCCTCTGGCACGCGGGTCTCGGCTACGGCGTCGGCTGGAGCTTTCTCGTCTGGGGAGCGCTGAACGGCTTCTATCAGTGGATGGGATTGGTCACGCGCCCGTTCTGGCGGCGTGCCGAAGTGTTGATGCCGCGCGTCAGCGCAGCGTGGCCTGTCGTGGTCGTGCGCGTGTTCCTGACGTTTCATCTCATTGCCATCGCGTGGGTCTTCTTCCGCGCCAAGTCGGTCGCCGATGCGATGCTGATCCTGCAGAAAGTCGCTTCGCGCCTTGGCGAGATTCCAACTCTCGTCCTCAAGTACCCCTTCACGGCCGAGCACTTCTTGGGCTTCGGCCTGATCGGCTTGCTACTGGCAGTGGAGATTGTCGACGAACGGCGCTCGGTTTTCGAACG
>JBAPMW010000421.1:0-9693 GCA_049278815.1 Hyphomicrobiaceae bacterium | reverse complement strand
CCAGCAACTCAAGATCGAATGCCGCCAAGCGGACCTGTACCGCCCGGGGATTGTCGAAACGAGGATCGGTTGCGAAATCGACTTGAAGCCTCTGAGCAAGCGGCGGTAGCCGCTGGATACCTTGTGGCCCTTCAAAGAAAGCGGTGGTGCCGGTAACCATGAGAAACAGCCCCGGGAAACGCCCAGCGTCGATCTCATCGATTAGCTGCCTCAAAGCATTCAGCCCCTTCTCGCGGCTATCTGCCCTCATTCGCTGGAGCGTCTCAACCTCATCTAACACCAAGAGCAAGCCTGGAGCGCTCGAATCGCGAAGGATCGTAAGCAGCCCAGCGAGAAAGTGCGTAGCACTAAAGTGATCGATCTCGCCCTTGATGCCAGCGGCGCGCTTGATCGAGGCGGCGACGTTAGGCTGGCCACCAAGCCACGCTATTAATCCCTCGGCGAGATCGGGGCTCTCGTTGAGCAAGGCTTGTCGGTAAGCACGCAGCACTGCAGCGAATGCCGGCGCTGTGCGGGTGATGCCGGCGAGACGTTGCTCCATCAGCCGAGTCGTCGCGTCGACAAGTCCCGCGTCGTCCTCATGGGCAATGCGGCCGTCCGCTAGCACCTCTTCTTCGAGAGAGAAGAACCAACCATCCACGATACTACGAAGCGCGCCCTCAGCGTTGTCTGCTGTTGCGAGGCGTTCAATCAGTCGACGGTAAACTGTCTCCATTCGATGAAGCGGCGTTTCGGTCTCAGATATCTGAACTTCGCTGGTGGCAAAGCCGCGACTTCTCGCACGTTCCTGAAGCCACCGAGCAAAGAACGTCTTGCCGCTACCGTATTCTCCGCGCACGGCCTTGAAGAGGCCCCGACCCAGGGTCACACCCTCCAGATCGGCATCCAGAGCAGCCTCGAAACGGTCGACGCCGACAGCGAACGCAGTGAGCCCCTCACGTGGCACGGTACCCCGTCTCAGCGCATCTATGATTTCGGCGCGACGCTGCGGGCTCAGCATCTCACACCTTTCCCAGCTCGAACTGCAGCTCAAGCAAGGTACGATCAAGTGTAACTGTCTCTGTAGGTCGGTCGAGATTGAGAATTCGAGTTTGGTCGACGTTCAACACCCGTGCGGCGGCACTGACAAGCCCACTCATGCGGATCACGGGTTGACGCAAGGCTTGCGCGAGCGCCGTCAGGCTCAACCTTCCTCCGCGTTCGTCCAACGCTTGCAGCAGATGTGTAATTACCTGATCGGTTGGCGCGATTCTTCCTGCGAGGCGTTTCTGGGCGCCATAAGTGGGGGTTGCAAGTAAGCGATCGATCCACGCACGCGAGGCCTCTCGGCCGTCATCGGAAAAAAGGTCGGGCTGTGGTTCTTTCGGTTTCGAAAGGCGTCGTTTCGGCGTGGTGGTCGGTGGTGCCGCAATGACAATCCGCCGCTCCCACCACTCCGGCTGAACCGGCGGCGCTTCACGCCAACCTTCCGGTGGGCTGGCAGCACACAACACCGCCAGCGGCGCTACAATTTCTTGTGGAGTTGCCCCGCCATGGTAGCCCCGGCTCTTTGCGCCGTACCGGATATCTTCGCTCGAAGGAAGCACGACACGGCGCTCGCCAGCCGGCAACAGGACACGGCCACCCTCAAACATCATTTCCCGAGACCGGATCTCGCCTTCGGCTCGACGCCACCGAGCTCCACCATCAGCTTTGTGATATGCCGTACCATGATCGAGCACATGCCCATGATCGGCGGCGAGAACGACTATTCGCCCGGTCTCACGTGCTTGGCGCAGTAGTGCTCGAAGGAAGCGCAGGTCATCAAGCGACCAACGAAAGTCCAGCTGATCAGAGCCGTCGAGTTGAGCATCCACGGCATTATGGACGACACCCACAACGCGGCGTTGCTGATCGGCTATGGCAGCCCGAACCTCATCAGTAAGGCCACCGGCCGTTCCAAGCCCTGCCTTATGATAAAGCAGGGGGGGACCTTCGGCCCTTGACAGAGCAACTAACCCTGGATGCCGGGCGAACCCTTGACGCTCGTCCTCTGCGCTACCTCGAAGAAGCCGCCCTGTCAGAAGGCTTGTTCGAGAAACTTCGGTTATCGATGGCAGTGCGGCGATGAGCGGCGGTGTCTCTTCCCAGCCGTCGCGCACGAGCTCGATCCAGCCTTGCCGAATCAAGTCACGGTGAAGTGCACGATATACCGCGAAGCTCAAACCATCGAGCACGATCAAGAGAACATGCGACGCGTCCGCGATCGGAACCAGTATGCGGTCGACGAACTGCTCCACCGGCACAACCTCTTCCGAGGGAGTACCCTCCTTGTTCCAGGACTGAAGTGCACGGGCAAATGCGTCATTTTCGCGCTCTCGGCGCTCCGCCGCATGTTTCCCAATCAACTCGTATGCCGCTGACACATCCGCCCGATGGTCGCCACCAAGCAGGACGGAACGAGCAAGATCGACGAATCCCCCTTCGCGTGCGTAGCGCGCTGCCGACTCGGCTAGGCGAGCCTGTCCAAGCTCGGGTGAACGGAGCCAACGGACGAGCCGCAGCGCCATTCGCGCACGATCAGCCCGATTCTCCTCTAGGCGGGCGTGCCGGTGCCCGAGAACCGCTTCCACTGCTTTCTCGGCGCTCGTCAGCACCTCGCTGCTTTCTACTGCTGTCCTCAATGTTGCGGCCGCAACTGCAAGCCGCTGGTCGAACCCAACCGCCAGATGATCACTCAGGTACGCGAAACCATCGATGTGCAGGCGCTCCAGCCACTCGGCCGCACGAACCTGGCAGGCTTCCGCGGCCACACGATCGATTCGTCCGACGATCTGCTCGGCCGCACCGGAAAGGCGGAGCGCAGCTTGCCGCTCGACGCGGCGTCCGAAGATCGGCTCCAGTCGCACTGCCGCATCACGCAGCTCGCGTTCCGTATCGTCGGCAAACACGGCGCCTAGCACGAGGCCAAGTGGCACTACCCCTGGACCATGACCCCGCGCGACCGCTCCCATGATCAGCCCTACGGTGCTCCCGCCGACGCTCTCAAGGTGCTTGACGATTTGACCACGAGCGTCCTGCGGGAGCGCGAGGAACCGCTCGATACCTGTTCCATCCAGCGTCCAATCGAGAACGGCCTCGACTTCCGGTCGCGGTGCATCCAATCCTATGGTACGCGCGAGCAAGTGTCTCCAAGCTGTGTCCGCGTCGAGCACACTGCCCTGTACCGGGGGGTAGCCATCTGTCGGTGCATGCTCCAAGAGCAGCGCAATGAGCCAATCGTCACCGGCCAGCCGGGGATCTACATCGCGTGCTTGGAACGCTGCACGCAGCATCTGCCAGATGCTCGGCTCTAACAGGCGGGCCTTGTGGAAGCGGGCCAGCAGGTCCGTGCCCAGCGCTTCATCGGACAAGCTGGTGAGCACCACAAGGCGGCAATCTTCCCCGTCAACTGCCGCAAGCGCCTCCCGCAAGCTGAGCGCCGATTCTGACCAGAGCACCTTGAACCGATGGCCGCCGCGCTCGATCGTGTCGGGCCAGCCTCGCCGGGCAGACGCGCGGATGCCGATGAGACGTGCATCTGGCGAGCGCGCAAGGACACCGTCAATCTGGTCGGCTATCTGCTGTGCTGAAGGGATTTGCATGCCTACGCGCGCTTCCCTCGGATGAGGCGCCACTTCAAGCTGAGGCGAGCGTCCGGCTCCGACGCGACCCGCTTCCGGAGGTCCTCGACGGCCTGCATCGCGGCGCGGCCGGTGAGGTCGGTCTTCTCACCTTCCGCGATCACATCGCCCCGTGGAGGTTCGGGTTGCGTCGGTGGCGTGGGCGACGGTCGCCTGCTGCCTGCATCGGCGAGAAGGCGCGCTGCGTTCGCGCGCTCGGTCCTAAGAACGGGTTCCAGCTGTTGCACGTGCTCATCCGCAGCCAGCGCATCTCTGACCCGCCCCAGAATCGCTTCCGCCGGGTCCCGCTGCTCGCCTGAAAGCCCTCCAATCGACTCAAGCAGATCCCAATCGAAGCCCTGCATGAAAGAATTGAGGGCTCCCGCCCGCCCCAGCGCCGCCTGCATAGCGCCCTCTGAGGTGCGGATCGCAGCTCGGGCCAGCGACTGGACTGCCGTGAGCGGCCCTTCGGAGGCGTCGATGCCCGCGAGCAATGCACGTGCGCTGCGCAGTGTCGAAATGCGGTCCGCCTTGTCGGGATCGGCACCCAGGCTCCGCAGGCGCGCCTCGATCTGTTGGACCAGCCTCGCAAGTGGAGCATTCGCCTCCATTGCCTTGGCTCTGATCAGCTCGATCAAGCGATCGACATTGCTCGCGTTCAACACGGATGGGGGGGTGAGGCCGAACAGAACCTCGCCGAGGTGTCGTGCCTGCCCCCACTCCGCATCAGAGGGCAGCGGCTGCTCTCGCAGCTCCAGGTCCTCGTCGAGGCGATCCAGCGTTGGCCGGACTTGAACTCCTTGCCGATAGAAGCTGCGATCGGTCTGCGCGGCGAAGCACAGTATGACGAGGTTCTGCACCTCGCGTGGCAACCCCATGGGCTTTGGCTCGTCGGTCCATGTGCGCAGCTTGGCGACGGTCAGCGGGCCTTCATCTCGATTTATGAGACGCTCGAAGTGGCTCTTCCAGTGGTGCTCGAGATTGAGGTGGGTCTGCCCCATGTTTGCCAGCTTGAGCGGATTGACGATCGCCTGCAGGACTTGGCGCGTCGCACGATCGGTGACGAGCCAGCGCTGGTCCGGCGATGCGATAGCGGCTTGCATGGCCTCGAAGACCTTGCGCAGTGCCGGCTGCTTGACCTCCTGCTCGAAGCGCGGGTGCGCCGGGTAGAGGTGGTCATAGAGCTGCTCCAGCAGCTTCTCTAGGGCATCGCCCAGGTTGGCCCCTACCGGCGTACGCGGCGCGAATGTCGATTCCAGCGAGATCAGGTGATCGTCGGACGACAGGGCGCCGTCGACTGCATCCTTTGGCTCGCTCGCGATTCCATAAGCGACCTCAAGGCAGGCGCGCAACCGCTGCTCAAGTTGGCTTTGCCTGTTGCGCAGGAGGGCGCGTGCCTGCTCGCGATCTACCATCGAGAGGTGGCGCGCCGCATCGTCGAAGCGCTCGCCGATCATCAGGTGATCCATGACAACAAGAGTCTTGAGGTCGCTCAGCGCGCGCTCGCTCAGCATCGAGGGCAGCCAGACGATCGTCTCGGCGCTGCTGCCAAAGCTCGCGAGCCTCGCCCGGCCGTCCACGGCATTGCGCCCGCGTGCATCGAACGGCAACCCGAGAGCCACCGACCAGGTGCCCTTGCGCCCGGCGAGGCGGTCGTCGGCGATATCGAACAGACTGTCGTGGATGACATCGATCTCGCGCCGGGTATTGCGCCAGAGGAAGCTGTGTCGCACGAACAGCTCGTCGCTACCGGTCACCTTGAGCTCGCGGAACAGGGCCTCACGGATCTTGCGCCGGCGATTGCCCTCGTTGTCGTACTGGAGACCGTTGGCGAGGATCGGCTCGGTATCGACGCCGGTAATCTGGATGGTGACGACTGGGTTCGTGCTCTCCTCGCCGAGCTTGATCTCGCCGACCTCGGAGGCCCACTGGCGCAGCTTGATCAGCACCATGCCGGCTTCCCGGCCCTGGATCGGCGACCGCACCGAGCCGTGATTGAGGGCGGCAAGACGAGCCGGCGTCAGCGCGCGCAGCGATTCCTCCTCCGGCACCAGGGCGCTGAGCAGAAGCGTCTTGATGAGGCGCGCATCGTTGCGCAGGTTCGCGGCCGCCTTCGCATCCGCCGTGCCCGCCTCCAGGTCTTGCCAGCGCACGCCGTGCTGGCGCTCCAGCAGCGGCAGCAGCTTCAGCGACCACAGCTTCTTGGCGTTCTCGAACTGGATGCGCATGGCATCGGTGAAGGGCTCGTCGCCCTCGGCGATCACGTCCCACAGGTCGCCGACCGGGATCACGTCGCCGACCGCCAGCTCCTCGCGCCGATCCACCAGGAGCTGCAGCATCAGTTTCAACGCGGTGCGCTCGCGCTGGAGCAAGGATGACACCGCCACCAGGGTCTGCACCAGCGCCGGGCTGAAGGGATAGACCTGGGCGAACATTTTGCGCTCGCCCTCGCGCCCGAGCAGCGTCTGCAGCACGTCCTGGCGAAGCCTTCGTGTCGCTCGACGAGGGCCTGCTGATCATGAGCCAGCACGCCCAGGGGCTCGGCTACGATCGATCAAGCCGACAAACCCGCCGAGCTTCCCTAGTCGGCCATCGACTGGCGTAGCGGTGCGCGCGCAGGCGCGCCAGGCGGTTGTCCGGGTTCTCCTCGTCGCCGAGGTCGAGGCGGCCGAAGCGCACCCCGTGCAGCAGGCTGTCGCCCACCGCAACCTTGATTCTTGAAGGCTGGCGCCTCCCTGAGGCGCGGAATGTCGCTCGCCTTCAGGGCCGCCAGCAGCAGCCGGAAGCGGGCGATCTCCGCCGCGAACGGATTGATGTCCACCCCCGCCACGGCATCCAGCGCCCGTTGCGCCGCCGCGCGCGGGTTGAGCCCCGGCTCCCGCTCCAGCCACAGCCCGCTGATCCGCTCGAACGCGCCCAGCAAGAAATGCCCCGACCCGCACGCCGGATCGATCAGCCGCACCTCCTTGAGGCCGAACTCGCGCAGAGCCGGGTCAAGCGTCCGCTCCAGGATGAAGCGCTCGACGAACTCGGGCGTCTGCAGCAGCGCATAGCGCTTGCGCGCCGCCTCGGACAGGTCCTGGTAGAGATCGCCCAGGAAGCGCGTACTCCACGTCGAATCCGTGAAGTCGTGCACCAGCGCGCCGGTATCCGGATCGACCTTCTGGAGGAACCCGAGCAGCTTCATGGCCCCGTCACCCGACAGCGGCAACCGGAACAGCGGGTTGTGATCCCGGTCGAACAGGCCGGCGAGGCCCGGAAGCCCCGCCGCCTCGTCGAAGCAAGCGATGAGATAATCCACGTCCGCATCGCGCGGATTGCGGCGGAAATAGTCGGCATGCCGGTCGCGGGCGAGCGCCAGGCGCTCGCCGGGCCCCGCCAGCCACGGCCGATCGACCAGGCCGTTGTCCTCGATAAAGCGCAGAAACACGCACGCGAGCACCCAGTGCACGGCAGCTTGCGTGATCACGTCGGCACGGAACGTCTCCTCGCTGTGCGCCGTGCGGCCGGCGTCGTGCGCCTTCTTCCACTCCGCCTCGATGGCGAAGCCGGCGTCGGACGCCGAATGGACCCCACGCAGGTCCGTCTCCAAATCGCGGACCATCCGCTTGAGATCGCGGAGCAGGGCTTGGGCGTCGATCATTGTCCGTCGCTATCAGGTGGCCGCGGTGCCGGCCCGGTGGGCATTGGTGAGCCACGCCTCAGTGAGTCGCAACCACTCGGCGCTGGAAAGCACGGGGATAGGGTGCCCGTCCAGCATCGGCAACCCCGACGACTCCTGGGGGACAAGCAGCCACAGCGACGGCGGGCCGCCCCGCGTGCCCGCGGAGGTGCGAAATTTGTCGAGGAGGCCGAGCTGGTCGTAGCGGGCGAGCAGACCGGGATAGACGACGAGCGCCGCCTCCGGCTGCCGGGCGATCTCCGCCTCCAGCTCCGGCGCGGCCCGGCGCACCAGCTCCATGAGCTTGCCAAAGTCGCGGCTTGCGGGAGGCGTGGCGTCGGCCTCCAGCACCTTCTCCCAGTTGATGCCCAGGCTTTGCGCCTTCGCCCGCATCAGGTCGATCAATAGGCGGTCGACGCTCAGGCGGGTGCGCGGGAAGCGCCGCAGCAGCTCCGCCTCGGCCCGCAGCAGGTGGCGCGGCTCCACCGTGACGACCAGGTAGCCGCCGTTTCGATGCCCGTGCTTGAGCTTGCGCTCAAGCTCTCGCGCCGCCAGCACCTCCGCCGTCGGCTCCGGCGCCGCCCCCGTGGTCGGATGGCGCGAGCCGATCGCCCCGGTGGAGCGGCGGTCGATGCCTTTGACATAGTAGCCCGCCGGTCCCTGCTCCCCAGCCTCCAGCCAGATCCGCTCCGCGCCCACCGTGTCGAGCAGGCCATCGAGCGCGGGGCGGGGTGGGAGCGGTTCGGCGTCCGGATAACGGCCGCGCACCCGCTGCTCGATATCCGCGACCGTAAGACACCGCGCACCAACCAGCGACCCGAGCGATAGCCGCAGCGCCTTGAGGGCCTCCAGCCCACGCGGATAGAGCTCCAAGCGCGACGACAGCGCAGCCCGCTCCGAGACCGCCGCTGCCAGACGCAGCAGCCGTCCTTGCGTCAGGGCGAACTCGTCGTTCAGCTCAGGCGCCGCCTGGCGCAACGCCTCCGCCGCTCTTTCTGCAGACGGCAGGGCCTCCTCGCCGATCAGCTCGTCCGCCCTCTTGCCCAACTGCCGCACGGGCGCGACAAGCGCCTCGTCATTGGCGATCAGCGGGGGCTGAGCGTCGGCAAACAACCGGAAACGGGGCTTCTCCATTGCCCCTTCCAGCTCGATCGCAGCGCGCAGGACCGCGGTCGCGAGCTGACGGCGGTCAGCGATGACGGTTTCGACGGAGCCGCGGGCTGCAAGCATCGCATCGGCAAGCTCGACGGCCGTCATGACACCGCCGCTATCGGTGAGCATGGCGCCAAGGTCGTCGCGCATCTGGTTGATGTCGTGGCTCTTGTGCCAGCGCTCGCGCGCCCGCTCCAGGGCCGCGGCAACGGTGCTTCGCGCCACGCTGCAGGCACGACCCACATCGCCAGCCGTCGGCAGCGATGACAGGCCCTCTATGCCCTCGATCCCGAGCAGAGCCGCGAGCACCCGATCCTCGACACTGTCGTCGATCCCTGGACCCTGACGCGGCAGCTGCTCGTACAGACGATCGATGCTGACGCGCCCCGCACGCGCATCCTGGCCTGTCCCGCCCGGCACGAGATCGGGCCGCAATCGGGCGAGCTGCTTTGCCTTCTCCCGGATCTCCTTGCGGATGCGCTCGCCGACGTTCTTGAGATAGCGGAACTTCCGCCGATCAACGGCGAGCAGCTGTGCGACAGTGTGGACGCCCATCTTGTCGAGCACATCACGCGCCTCGATGCCGTAGCCAAGCTCGGCGATGGATGTCGTTCCCAGCAGACGCCGGGCGATGACCGCCAGGCTCTCGGAAGCATCGGGCCTGTTCTCGAGCGGCGCGAAGGCATGGCGCCAGTCGCGCAGCATCTCCTCGGCATTGCCATAGCGCTCGGTCGTGTCACGCCGCAGCGAGCGCTCAAAGAACCGATACAGTCCATCCCGCAGCGCCGGATCGAAACGGTCCGACTCGATATTCACTTCCTGCTCGACAAGCGCGGGATCGGAAAGACCGTCGCCCCACGTCGGGACGTGTCCCGTCAACATCTCGTACAAGGTGACGGCAGCAGCAAACCGCTCCGCGTACAGGTCCCAGCGGGGAGGCTTGCGGAGCGACAGGAACGGATCGAGATACGGCCGGGTGCCCGCCTCGATATTCTCCGGCGCCGTACGGGCGAGGGAGAAATCGAACAACAAAAGGCGCTTGCGGCCGCTGCCAGGGGCATCGGCGATGCCGATGTTGTCGGGCTTGATGTCGCGATGCTGTACGCCCTGATCCTCAAGGTAGCGTACCGCCTCCAGCAGCTCCTCGCCAAACCTCCGTGCGAGATCGAGGGACGGCGGCTCCGGGCTCCGAATGAGCTGAGCGAGCGTCTGTTTGCCAGCCCGCTCCATGAGTATCCC
>JBAPMW010000420.1:0-11734 GCA_049278815.1 Hyphomicrobiaceae bacterium | reverse complement strand
CTGTCGAACAGGTTAAATCCCGGTCGCACCTGGTGCTGCGCGCCATGCGCAAACGGAAACGCAGCCCTGCGCGTGCCGAGCGCCGCCAGCGTGCTGTCGTGGGCGATGCGCCCCAGCGCCACCACCGCGACCAGCCGCGGCATGACAGCCATGCGCTCGACGAGGAACGGGCGGCATTGGCCGATCTCGGCGGGAGTCGGCTTGTTCTCGGGGGGAACGCAGCGAACGGCGTTGGTGATCATGCAGTCGACGAGCGCCAGACCGTCATCGGGCCGCGCCTCATACTGCCCGCGCGCAAATCCGTAAGCGATCAAAGTCCGATAGAGCAATTCGCCGGCAAAATCCCCGGTAAAAGGCCGCCCTGTGCGATTGGCGCCGCGCAAGCCCGGGGCAAGCCCGACAATCAGCAGCCGCGCGCGGGCTGCATTCTCCTGGCCGAAGGACGGAACCGGAGCATTGTGCCAGCTGGGCTCGGTCTTGCGGTTGGCTGCCCGAAACGACGCCAGACGAGGGCACTGCGCACAATCGTGCGGTGCCTCAGCTGCGCGGTCGAGCATAACGAAAGGTCGTTTCTTGGAGTCGGGGAACGAGAGAGCCGGGAGAGCCCCGACGCTGTCCGCGTCAGTGGCTCTCCTCCTCCTCGTCGGGGTAGTTGAGCGTGGCGGCCGCGGGCGCATGATGCACGGCCCGCCGCCCTGCCGGTGCACGCACCTCGGCATCGCGCGGTGGGCGTACAGGCCGCGTCGCCGGGTCGCGGCAGATCTTCTCCTCAAGCTCGGCGAGGTCGATGAATTGATCGGCCTGCCGCCGCAGCTCGTCGGCCACCATCGGCGGCTGCGTCTGCAAGGTCGACACGATGCTCACGCGCCGTCCCTTCAGCTGCAACGCTGCCACAAGGGCTCTGAAATCTCCATCGCCCGTGAACAGCACAACGTGGTCGAGGTGATCGACCAGCCGCATGGCATCGACCGTCAGCTCGATGTCCATGTTGCCCTTGATCTTCCGCCGTCCGAAGGAGTCGGTAAATTCCTTTGTGGGCTTCGTAACCATTGTATAACCGTTGTAGTCCAGCCAATCGACCAATGGTCTTATAGAGGAGTATTCCTGGTCCTCGGCCAACGCGGTATAGTACTGCGCACGGACCAAGTGTCCCAGCCCGCGAAACAACGCCAACAGACGTTTGTAGTCGATATCGAAGCCGAGAGCCTTGGCTGTGGCGTACAGATTGGCGCCGTCGACGAACAAGGCAATGCGCTCGGTCGGGTAAAAATGCATCGGGTTCCTCGGGTTTCTCTAATGACGAATCGCCCCGGAGCCGCACCTCCAAGTTCCGTTTGATGCTCGCTAGTGCGTTCAGGTGCTTGTCATGGCGCAATCTCCGTGGATTATCAAGAACATTTCGAGCAATGCCCGCATCAACACCATACCTGCCCGGCAACATTATACACGTTGTGGCCTATCTCGGGAAGGGGCTCTTGCGATGAGCTTCGGTGAAGTAGCTGAGAGGCAGTTGAGAAGTAGCTTAATGGAGGGACGCAATTCCAATCAGCCTGGTGTCGCAGCCGCACGGAGGCCTCGATCTTGGTGAATAATCGCGCTTGCGGAAGGCTTCTTCTTGCCCTCGGCGGCAACACGCCGGGTCGTTGGGGGGAACCGCAGGACAGTTTGGCGCGGGCGCTCGGTGAGCTGCAAGCGGCCAAAGTCAGGATTCTGCGCTCTTCAGTCCTCTATAAGACTTCTCCGGTGGGGAGGGGCCGGCAGCCGGCCTATCTCAACGCCGTCGTCGTAGCAGAGGGCTCGATCGGCCCGACGAGCTTGCTGCGCCTGTTGAAGCGCCTCGAGCGCCGCGCCGGGCGCCGCGTCACGCCGCCCTTGCAGCCGCGGCCCCTCGATATCGACATCCTGGACCTCGGCGGGCGGCGTCTCAACTGGCCCGCCCGCCGGCGCGTGGGCGGCCGGCTCGTGCTCCCCCATCCGCTTATGCATGAGCGCGCGTTCGTTCTTATCCCGCTCATGGAGGTCGCGCCGCACTGGTCGCACCCCGTGCTCGGCGTGCGCGCCAGGACGCTGTTGGCCCGCCTTGGCCCGAAGGCCGCCCTGGGGGTCCGCAGGCTCGCCTGAGACCCCGTCACCGGCGGTTGTGCACAACTGTGAGCAGGCGGTTGCATGCGCAGAACAAAAAGTGTACAGTGTTGATATCGTGAGTCGCGTTTTTGCCTCCATCCGCAACTCGTGAAATAAGGGGTCCGCCCATGGAAAAGCCGCAGCTGCGCGTCGTCGACGGGGGGAGCATGGATAAGCAGAAGGCGCTGGAGGCCGCTCTCGCCCAGATCGAGAAGATGCACGGCAAGGGCTCGATCATGCGGCTCGGCGCCAACGAGCGCATCGAGGTCGAGGCCCTGTCCACGGGCTCCCTGGGCCTCGATATCGCGCTCGGCATCGGCGGCCTGCCCCGCGGCCGCATCATCGAGATCTACGGGCCTGAGTCGTCGGGCAAGACCACGCTGGCGCTTCAAGTGGTGGCTGAGGCACAGAAGCGCGGCGGCATCGGGGCGTTCGTCGACGCGGAGCATGCGCTCGACCCGGTCTATGCCCGCAAGCTCGGCGTCAAGGTCGAGGACCTGCTCATCTCCCAGCCCGATACTGGTGAGCAGGCCCTGGAGATTGCCGACACGCTGGTGCGCTCCGGCGCCATCGACGTGCTGGTGGTTGATTCGGTTGCCGCGCTCACGCCCCAGGCCGAGCTCGAAGGCGAGATGGGCGATCTGCAGCCCGGCATGCAGGCGCGCCTGATGAGCAAGGCGCTGCGCAAGCTCACGGGCTCCATCTCCAAGTCCAAGTGCATGGTGATCTTCATCAACCAGATCCGCATGAAGATCGGCGTCATGTTCGGCAACCCGGAGACGACCACGGGCGGCAATGCCTTGAAGTTCTACGCCTCCGTGCGCCTGGATATCCGCCGCATCGGCCAGATCAAGGAGCGCGAGGAGGTGGTGGGCAACCAGACGCGCGTCAAGGTGGTCAAGAACAAGGTGGCGCCGCCCTTCAAGCAGGTCGAGTTCGACATCATGTACGGCGAGGGCATCTCCAAGACCGGCGAGCTGGTCGATCTCGGCGTGCGCGCCGGCATCGTCGAGAAGTCGGGCGCCTGGTTCTCCTTCAATGGCGACCGCATCGGCCAGGGCCGGGAGAACACCAAGGCCTTCCTCAAGGAGCACCCCAAGGTGGCCGCCGAGATCGAGAAGGCCATCCGCCAGAACGCCGGCCTGATCGTCGACAAGATGCTGCAGGCCGCCCCCGAGGGCGACGAGGCGGTGGACGCCGAGGTGGGCCCTGAGGATGAGCCCGACGCCGACGCCGGCGGTCGCAAGGGTTCGCGCGCGAGGCGTTGAGGAGGTGTCAGACCGGGGTCAGACCCTGCGGGTGTGACCCCATGGTGACCACCTAGTGGGTTTCGGATAACGCGCGGAGCGATGCTGTGAATGGCGGCAGATCATGCCCGTCTGACACAGTTGCGCAAATCAGCGTTGGCGCTAAGGGGTCAGACCCGCAGGGTCTGACCCCGGCTGACGGCTGCGAGCTTCACCTCGGCGATTCCCTCGCCTGGATCCGGGCGCGCGAGCCCAACTCCATCCACGCCATCGTCACCGACCCGCCCTACGGCCTGAAGGAGTACAGCGAGATCGAGAAAGGCAAGCTGCGGGGCGGCCGCGGCGGGGTTTGGCGCATTCCGCCGACGCTCGATGGCTGCCGGCGCAGCCCGCTGCCGCGCTTCACGGTGCTCGACCGGGACGATCGGGCGGCGCTATGCACCTTCTTCGCGGTCTTCGCACGCGAGGCGATCCGGGTGCTGGTGCCGGGCGGCCATGTCATGATCGCCACCAACCCGCTGCTCTCCCATTGCGTCTATGCGCCGATGCTGGAGGCGGGGTTCGAGAAGCGCGGCGAGATCGTCCGTCTGGTGCAGACGCTGCGCGGGGGCGACCGGCCCAAGAATGCCCACGTCGAATTCGCCGGCATCAGCGTCATGCCGCGCTCGGGCTGGGAGCCGTGGGGGCTGTTCCGCAAGCCCTGCGAGGGGCGCGTGCAGGATAACCTGCGCAAGTGGCGCACGGGCGGCCTGCGCCGCACCTCCGCCGCGGAGCCCTTCCGCGATGTTATCCGATCGGCTCCGACCAGGAGTGCGGAGCGGAGGATCGCTCCCCATCCCTCGTTGAAGCCGCAGGCCTTCATGCGCCAGCTCGTGGGCGCCGCCCTGCCGCTCGGCGAGGGCATCGTGCTCGACCCGTTCATGGGCGCCGGCTCCACCATCGCCGCCTGCATTGCCCTGGGGTATCGGGGCATCGGCATCGAGCTGGACCCGACCTATTTCGCCACCGCCAGGTCGACCATTCCAATGCTGGCCCGGCTGCAGGTCGGGAGCGCTGACGACGATGGCAGACGGTAGGCGGCGTGCGAATTGGGCCTTTGGGCGGCTTTGAGGTTAGATTCCGCGGGCCTGACAGACCCGCTGCTGCGTGCACGGGGAGCGGACAATGCGGACGTGGGTCAGCTGGAGCTCAGGCAAAGACTCGGCGTGGTCGCTCCTTACCCTGCGTGAGGGCGGAGACGCCGAGGTGACGGGGCTGTTCACCACCGTCAACGCCGCCTTCGACCGCGTGGCCATGCATGCGGTGCGGCGCACGCTGCTGGAGGCACAGGCGCGCGCGGCTGGCCTGCCCCTCCGCATCGTCGAGATCCCCCATCCATGCCCCAACGCCGAGTACGAGCGCATCATGGGCGCCTTCGTGGCCGAGGCACGAGGCCAGGGCATCGAGGCCATGGCGTTCGGCGACCTGTTCCTCGCCGATATCCGCGCCTATCGCGAGCGGCAGCTCGCCGGCACCGGCATCGCGCCGCTGTTCCCGCTCTGGGGACGCGACACCCACGCGCTCGCGCACGAGATGATCGATGGCGGCCTCGTCGCCCACGTCACCTGCGTGGACCCTGCCCGGCTCGACCGCTCGTTCGCCGGTCGCCGCTTCGATCACGCGTTGCTCGCCGATCTTCCTGCCGGCGTCGATCCCTGCGGCGAGAACGGAGAGTTTCACACGTGCGTCAGCGCCGGGCCGATGTTTCAGTCGCCTATCGTCGTCCACGCGGGAGATATCACTGAGCGCGACGGCTTCGTGTACGCCGACCTGCTGCCGGGATAGCGGGGCAAGAAGGTGGCGCCCCCGTCACATAGTCCGGAACAAGTCTCGTCAGTCCTGAAGGGCCTGGTGGGTATGAAGCGAAACACAAGCCCGAGGCGCCGGCCGGAACCCCTCTCCCCGCAACTTCGTGGGGAGAGGGTCAGGGTGAGGGGCAGCCACAGGGGAGAGCCTCTCCAAGAGGGTCACTGGACAAATGCGCTGACCGCGCCTCCTCACCCCATATCAAGGGCGCCGGGTTGAGAGGTTGGAGCCTTTTGCTGCCCCTCACCCCATCCCTCTCCCCGCAAGCGGGGAGAGGGAGTCCCTCGCCGCCCTCGTATCCACTCCCCGCAAGGTCGTTGGACTGGGGCGCTCGTTTCGTCATCGAGGGTCAGCGCAGTCGGCAATTGGCTGACACCTACGCCGCCCGGAACAGCCGCACCGCCTCGTCGCACTCGAACAGGTAGAGCAGCAGCCTGAGCGCCTCGCCCCGCGCTGACTTCAACTCAGGGTCCTGCCCCAAGACCAGGCGGGCGTCGTCGCGGGCGGCGGCGAGGAGGTCGGCGAAGCCGGGCACCTCGGCGACGCGGAACTCGGGCATGCCCGACTGGCGCGCGCCCAGCACCTCGCCGCCGCCGCGCAGCTCCAGGTCCTTCTCGGCGATCTCAAAGCCGTCCTCGGTGCGCTCCATCATCTCCAGGCGCTGGCGCGCGGTCTCGCCCAGCGGCGCCTTGTAGAGCAGCATGCAGAAGCTCTCGCGGCTGCCGCGACCCACCCGGCCGCGCAGCTGGTGCAATTGTGCCAGGCCGAAGCGCTCGGCGTGCTCGATCACCATGATGTTGGCGTTGGGCACGTTGACGCCCACCTCGATCACGGTGGTCGCCACCAGCACCTTGAGGTGCCCGCCGGCGAACGCCGCCATGGTCTCGTCCTTGGCCGTGTTGGACATGGCCCCATGCAGCAGCCCCACCTTGCCGGGGCCCAGCACCTGGGAGAGGTGCGCCGCCCGCGCCTCGGCGGCGGCCAGCTCCGACCGGTCGGTGCTCTCGATCAGCGGGCACACCCAGTAGACCTGCGCGCCCTTCTCCAGCTGGACGCCGAGCCGCTCGATCAGCCGGGCGATGGACTCCACATCCACCATCCTGGTGACGATCGGCTTGCGCCCGGCCGGCTTCTCGGTGAGGCGCGAGACGTCCAGGTCGCCGTAGTGCGTCATGAGCAGCGTGCGCGGGATCGGCGTGGCGGTCATCACCAGCAGGTTGGCGCCCTCGCTACCGCCCTTCATCTGCAGGGCGAGCCGCTGGTGCACGCCGAAGCGGTGCTGCTCATCGATCACGGCGAAAGCGAGGTCCTTGAACGCCACGTCCGCCTGGAACAGCGCGTGCGTGCCGATCAGGATGTCGATCTCGCCGGTCTTGAGCCGCTCCAGCAGCGTCTCGCGCGCCTTGCCCTTCTCGCGCCCGGTGAGCAGGCCAATGGTCAGGCCCGCATGATCGGCCAGCGGCGCGACGGTCTCCGCGTGCTGCCGCGCCAGCACCTCGGTGGGCGCCATGAGGGCGGCCTGCGCGCCCGCCTCCACGGCGATGGCCATGGCCAGCAGCGCCACCACGGTCTTGCCGGAGCCCACGTCGCCCTGCAGCAGCCGCAGCATCCGGAAGGGGGCGGCGATGTCCTCCGCGATCTCCTTCAGCGCCTGGCGCTGCGAGTTGGTAAGGACGAAGGGGAGCGCATCGGCAATCCTGGCGCGGATGCGGCCGTCGCCCACCACGCTGCGCCCCGGCTGCTGCCTGAAGCTCAAGCGCACCAGCCCCAGCGCCAGCTGGCCGGCGAGCAGCTCGTCGAACGCCAGCCGCTGCCAGGGCGCCGAGCCGGCCGAGACATCCTCAGGCTCGGACGGGTGGTGCAGGCGCAGGAGCGCGGCCCGCCAGTCCGGCCAGCCGCGCCCCTTGAGCCACGCCTGGTCCTGCCATTCCGGCAGCTCCGGCACCTTCTCCAGCGCGCCGCGCACGGCCTTCAGCAGCACCTTGCCGGAGAGACCCGCGGTCAGCGGATAGACCGGCTCCAGCATCGGCAGCTCGCCACGGGCCTCCGGCGCCACGATGTAGTCAGGGTGGGCCATCTGCTTCTTGTCGTTGTAGGCGTCGACGCGCCCGCTGACGAAGCGCAGGCTGCCCTCGGGCAGCTGGCGCTGGATGAACCTGGGATCGGCGTGGAAGAAGATGAGGTCGATGCGGCCGGTCTCGTCCTCGCAGCCCACCTTGTAGGGGGCCTTGGCGTTGCCCTGCGGCGGCCCGCGGTGCCTGAGCACCCGCACCCTGAGCGTGGCGATGGTGCCCGGCACGGCGGCGGCGATGGTGGGCGTGGCGCGCCGGTCGATCACCCCGGCGGGAGTGTGCCAGAGCAGGTCGATGATGCGCGGCTCGGTGACGCCCGGCGGCAGCCGCAGCGCCTTCTTGAGCAGGAGCTGCATGCGCGGCCCGATGCCGGCGAGGCTGGTCGCCGAGGCAAACGGGGGGATCAGGACGGATGGCCGCATGGTTCAAAGGGGCGAATGGCGAATGGGGAGTGGCGAGTGGTGTGTGGCCATTCGCCATTGGCCACTTGCCATTCGCCCGTCGGCTAGCGCTTTTCTCACGGCGCCGGGCAGATTATATGACGGTCCCGAGGACGCGAGGTTGGCGGCGCGGCGTGCGCCCGTCAAGCGGCGCGATCCGGACATCAACGCTGACCATGCTATGACCGACGACGTGGAAAACCGCCGCCGGCGCGCGGCTTTTCGTGCCACGCATCGCGGCAACAAGGAGTTGGACTGGCTGATCGGCCGCTTCGCCAAGGCGCGGCTGGCCGCCATGTCGCTTGAGTCGTTGACAGCCTTCGAGCGGCTCTTGTTCGTCCCCGACCCTCACCTGTACGACATGATCATGCACCCGGAGGTCGCGCCGGCCGGCGAGCATGCGCCGCTGGTGGCTGAGCTGCGGGCTTTCCATGGATTGGGCCACGGATTGGAGTGATGGCCGAGGCGTCCACAGCCAAGCCCGCCGCCGCTGCCGCCCCGCGCGGCCGCGAGACGCTGTCCGGCGTGCCGGACGGCCTCGTGCCGCTGGTGCTGGCGCAGCTCACCGAGGAGGCCGCCGCCAGCGCCAGGGAGGCGCCGGCGCTGCTGCATGTCGCCCGCGACGACCGGCGGCTGGAGGCGATTGCCGAGGGGCTCGCGTTCTTCGCGCCGAACGTGCGGGTGGTGTTATTTCCCGCCTGGGACACGGTGCCCTACGACCGCATCGGCCCCAACAGCGAAATCGTGTCGCGGCGGATCGCTGGCCTTGCCCGCCTCGCCGCCACCAGCCGCAAGGACCCGACGCTGGTCCTCACCACCGTCAACGCCATCCTCCAGCGCGTGGCCCCGCGCGACTTCATCCGCCGCTCCATCAAGACCATCGCGCCGGGCCAGCGCCTCGACATGGGCCAGCTGATCCAGCGCCTCAACCTGTCGGGCTTCACCCGCACCGGCACCGTCATGGAGCCTGGCGAGTACGCCGTGCGCGGCGGCATCCTCGATCTGTTCCCGCCCGGCCGCTCGACGCCGGTGCGCCTCGATTTCTTCGGCGATACGCTGGAGCACATCAAGGCGTTCGATCCCGACACGCAGCGCACCACCCGCATCGTGCAGCGCGTCAGCCTGCTGCCGATCAGCGAGGTGGCCTTCGGCGAGGCGGTCGAGAAGCTGTTCCGCCGCCGCTACGTCGAGGCATTCGGGCCGGTGAAGACCGACGACCCGCTCTACGAGGCGGTGAGCGCCGGCCAGCGCTATCCCGGCATGGAGCACTGGCTGCCGCTGTTCCACGAGCACGTGGAGACGCTCTTCGACTACCTGCCCGACGCCCCCGTCAGCTTCGACCACCTGGCCGACGAGGCGGTGGCGCAACGCCTGGAGCTGATCCGCGATCACTACGAGGCCCGTGCAGAGGGCCTGGAGACGCAGACCTTCGGCGTGGCCCCCTACAAGCCGGTGCCGCCGGAGGCGATGTTCCTCAGCGCGGACGAATGGAGCGGGCGCCTCGGTGGCCGGCTGGTGCGGTATCTGACGCCGTTCGAGAAGCCCGACGTCAAGGGCACGGTGCGCTCCATGGAGGGCCGCACCGGCCGGGTGTTCGCGGCGGAACGCGCCAGCGAGGGCGGCAACGTGTTCGAATCCACCGTCGCCCACGTGCGGCGCCTGCAGGGCCAGGGCCGGCGTGTCGTCCTCGCCGCCTTCACAGCGGGCGCGCGCGAGCGGCTGGCGACGCTGCTCGCCGAGCACGACCTGGCCGACGCCCGCAAGGTGGAGACCTACGCCGAGGCGCTGGCGCTACCCGCAGCCACGCCAGCCTATGCGGTGCTGGGCCTGGAGCAGGGCTTCGAGACGCCCGACCTCGCCGTCATCGCCGAGCAGGACATCCTGGGCGACCGCCTCACCCGCCCGCGCCGCAAGTCGCGCCGCGCCGCCGATCTCATCACCGAGGCAACGAGCCTCTCCGTCGGCGACCTTGTCGTGCACGCCGACCACGGCATCGGCCGCTTCGACGGCCTCACCACCATCACGGCGCTCGGCCACCCGCACGACTGCCTGGAGATCGGCTACGCCGGCGGCGACAAGCTCTACCTGCCGGTGGAGAACATCGAGCTGCTCTCCCGCTACGGCTCCGGGGACAACGGCGAGGCCCAGCTCGACAGGCTCGGCGGCGTCGGCTGGCAGCACCGCAAGGCGCGCCTCAAGCAGCGCATCCGCGAGATCGCCTCGGAGCTGATCAAGGTGGCGGCGCTCAGGCAGCTGCGCGAGGGCACGGTGGTGCAGCCTCCCGCCGGCGAGTACGACGAGTTCGTGGCCCGCTTCCCCTACGAGGAGACCGACGACCAGGACGCAAGCATCCAGGCGGTGCTGGACGACCTCGCCTCCGGCAAGCCCATGGACCGGCTGGTGTGCGGCGACGTCGGCTTCGGCAAGACCGAGGTGGCGTTGCGGGCGGCCTATGTGGCCGCCATGGCGGGCCTGCAGGTGGCCGTGGTGGTGCCGACGACGCTGCTGGCGCGCCAGCACCTCGCCACCTTCGCCGACCGCTTCAAGGGGCTGCCTGTCCGCGTTGCCCAGGCCTCGCGCCTCGTCAACCCCAGGGAGCTGGCGAGCGTCAAGGCCGGCCTCAAGGACGGCAGCATCGACATCGTGGTGGGCACCCATGCTCTCCTTGCCAAGGGCATCGACTTCGCCCGCCTGGGGCTCATCGTTGTGGACGAGGAGCAGCACTTCGGCGTCGGCCACAAGGAGCGGCTGAAGCAGCTGCGCGAGGAGGTGCATGTCCTGACCCTCACCGCCACACCGATCCCGCGTACCCTCCAGCTCGCCCTCTCCGGCGTGCGCGAGATGTCGGTGATCGCCACGCCGCCGATCGACCGCCTGGCGGTACGCACCTACATCTCGCCGTTCGATCCCGTCATCATCCGCGAGGCGCTCAGGCGCGAGCGCTACCGCGGCGGACAGACGTTCTACGTGGTGCCGCGCATCGCCGACCTGGAGGAGGTGCGGGAGTTCCTGACCGAGCATACCCCGGAGCTCAAGCTCGCCACCGCCCACGGCCAGATGCCGCCCACCATGCTGGAGGACGTGATGACGGCGTTCTACGAGGGCAAATACGACGTGCTGCTCTCAACGGCCATCATCGAATCCGGCCTCGACATCCCCAATGCCAATACGCTGGTCGTGCACCGCGCCGACATGTTCGGCCTCGCCCAGCTCTACCAGCTGAGGGGCCGCGTCGGCCGCTCGAAGACGCGCGCCTACGCCTACTTCACGGTGCCTGAGCGCAAGCGCCTGACCGAGGGCGCCGAGAAGCGCCTCAAGGTGCTGCAATCGCTCGATACCCTGGGAGCCGGCTTCTCGCTGGCGAGCCATGACCTCGACATCCGCGGCGCCGGCAATCTGCTGGGCGAGGAGCAGTCGGGCCACATCCGCGAGGTGGGCTTCGAGTTGTATCAGGCGATGCTGGAGGAGGCGGTGGCGAGCCTCAAGGGTGGCGACATGGGCGAGGTGCAGGACCAGTGGAGCCCGCAGATCTCGCTCGGCACGCCCGTGCTCATCCCCGACACCTACGTCGGCGACCTGCAACTGCGTCTCGGCCTCTACCGCCGCCTCTCCAAGCTCGAATCCCGCCCCGACATCGACCGCTTTGCGGCGGAGCTGGTGGACCGCTTCGGCGAGCTGCCCGACGAGGTGAAGCACCTGCTCGACGTGGTGGAGATCAAGGGGCTGGCCAAGCAGGGCGGGCTGCAGAACGTCGATGTGGGCCCCAAGGGCGCCGTCATCGCCTTCCGCAAGAGCCAGTTCGCCAATCCGCAGGGGCTCGTCGCCTTCATGGCCAAGTCGAAGGGCGCCGTCCGGCTCCAGCCCGACCATAGGCTCGTCTACAAGGCCGACTGGGCGACCCCGGCCGCGCGCCTGGCTGGCGTACGCCGGCTGGTCCGCGAGCTCGCCCAAATCGCGACGGCGCGCGGGGTCAGATCCGGCGCCTCGGCGCAGACCGGGGCCTGAC
>JBAPMW010000419.1:0-2212 GCA_049278815.1 Hyphomicrobiaceae bacterium | reverse complement strand
GCATGAGGCCGTCGTCGCTCACTACATCACCGGCCAGCTCGCGCTCGACCTGCACCCTGACGATGTCTTCTGGTGCACGGCGGACCCGGGATGGGTGACGGGGACCTCCTACGGCATCGTTTCCCCGCTAACCAACGGCGTGACCATGATCGTCGACCAGGCCGAGTTCGATGCCGAACGGTGGTACCGCCTTCTCCAGGATCAAAAGGTCACGGTCTGGTACACCGCGCCGACCGCGGTGCGCATGCTCATGAAGGCGGGCGCCGACTTCGCCAAACGGTTCGACCTGTCGAGGTTGCGGCTTCTGGCAAGCGTCGGCGAGCCGCTCAATCCGGAGGCCGTGGTCTGGGGGACCGAAGCCTTCGGCAAGCCGTTCCACGACAACTGGTGGCAAACGGAGACCGGCGGCATCATGATCTCGAACTTCCTGGCGATGGACGTGAAGCCGGGCTCCATGGGTCGGCCGCTGCCCGGCGTCACGGCCGGCATCGTCGAGCGCGTCGAGGGCGGCGGCGTCCGCGAGGTGACGACGCCGATGGCGATGGGCGAGCTGGCCTTGCGGCCCGGATGGCCGTCGATGATGCGCGGCTACCTCCATGAAGAGGAGCGCTACCGCAAATGCTTCGTGAGCGGCTGGTATCTCACCGGCGACCTCGCGATGCGCGACAGCGAGGGCTATTACTGGTTCGTCGGCCGCGCCGACGACGTGATCAAGAGCTCCGGCCACCTGATCGGCCCGTTCGAGGTGGAAAGCGCGCTGATGGAGCACCCCGCCGTTGCCGAAGCGGGTGTCATCGGCATTCCCGAGCCGATGGCGGGCGAGGTGGTCAAAGCCTACGTGGCCCTCAAGCACGGCTTCAAGCCAAGCGAAGCCCTGCGCAAGGAGCTGCTGGGCCATGCCCGGACGCGTCTCGGGCCGGCCGTGGCGCCCAAGGACATCGCGTTCCGGCAGAACCTGCCCAAGACGCGTAGCGGCAAGATCATGCGCCGGCTGCTCAAGGCGCGCGAGCTCGGTCTCCCGGAGGGCGACATCTCAACGCTCGAAAGCGAGGAGCGATGACGGCCATAACCGAAAAGCCTCAGCTGTCGCGCCAGCACCTGCTCGATCTTCTGAAGCAGATGATCCGCATCCGCCGGTTCGAGGAGAAATGCGCCGAGCTCTACACACAGGAGAAGATCCGAGGCTTCCTGCACCTCTACGACGGCGAGGAGGCGGTCGCGGTCGGCATCGTTCCGGTGCTCGAGAAGCGCGACCGGGTGGTCGCGACCTACCGCGAGCACGGGCAGGCGCTGGTGCGCGGCGTGCCGATGACGACGGTCATGGCCGAGATGTCCGGCAAGCGGGAGGGCTGCAGCCGCGGCCGCGGCGGCTCCATGCATCTCTTCGACCAGGCAACGAACTTCTATGGCGGCAATGCCATCGTCGGTGGCGGCCTCCCGCTCGCGGTCGGTCTGGCGCTCGCCGACCGCATGCGGGGGGAGGACATCGTCACCGCCTGCTTCTTCGGGGACGGCGCCGTTGCCGAGGGCGAGTTTCACGAGAGCCTGAATCTCGCCGCGCTCTGGGGCCTCCCCATCCTCTTTGTGTGCGAGAACAATCTCTATGCCATGGGCACTGCGCTCGCGATCGCGCAATCCGAAACCGACATTCAGCGCAAGGCCGCCTGCTACCGGATTACCGCCGAAGCCGTCGATGCCATGGACGTGGTTGCCGTGGAGGCCGGGGCGCGCCGTGCGGTGCACGCGGTGCGGGACAGCGGCAAGCCCTATTTCCTGGAATGCCGGACCTACCGCCTGCGCGCCCATTCCATGTTCGACGCACAGCTCTACCGCGACAAGGCTGAGGTCGAGGCTTGGCGCAAGAAGGAGCCGATTGCGCGGTTGAAAGCCTGGCTTTTGGACAACCACATGATTCATCCGGAAGACGTGACCCGGATCGAGGCCGAGGTCGATGCCGAGATCGCCGAGGCGGTCGCCTTCGCCGAGGCGGGAACCTGGGAGCCGGTCGAGCAGCTGACCCGCTTCGTTTATGCGGACAGGACGGCCAATCCGTGAGGCGCCATGCAGCAGTCGGCGGAGCAACCTGGAACGATCGAGATCACGTACCGCGAGGCGGTGCGGCAGGCCATTTGCGACGCCATCAGGCGCGATGAGCGCGTTCTTCTGATGGGCGAGGATGTCGGCCGTTACGGCGGCTGCTACGCGGTGAGCA
>JBAPMW010000418.1:0-5842 GCA_049278815.1 Hyphomicrobiaceae bacterium | reverse complement strand
GAACCTGGAGAATACGCGCCGCGAGGTCGACTTCATCGTCTCGGCGGCGGCGGTTCAGCCCCACAGCCACATTCTGGACCTGTGCTGCGGCCAGGGCCGGCACTGCCTGGAGCTGGCCAGGCGCGGCTTCAAGCACGTGATGGGGCTCGACCGCTCCCGCTACCTGGTGCGGCTTGCCAAGAAGCGCGCCCAGGGCGAGGGCTTGGCAGTGCTGTTCAAGGAGGGCGACGCCCGCAACCCGCGCCTGCCGGAGAGCACCATCGACTGCGTTGCCATCATGGGCAACTCGTTCGGCTACTTCTCCAACAAGCAGGACGACGAGAAGGTCCTGACGGCGGTCGGCAAGATCCTGCGGCCCAGCGGCCAGCTGGTGCTCGACATCACCGACGGCAGCCACATGCACGAGCACTTCGAGAAGCGGTCGTGGGAGTGGATCGACGAGCACCACTTCGTGTGCCGCGAGCGCTCCATCAGCCAGGACAGGGAGCGCCTGATCTCGCGCGAGGTGATTGTGCACGACGAGATGGGCGTGATCGCCGACCAGTTCTATGCCGAGCGCCTCTACACGCGCGAGAGCATCGCCAAGCTCCTTGAGAAGGTCGGCTTCCGCAACGTCCGCCACCACGGCCACGCCGAGCCGCAGTCCGACCGCGATCAGGACCTTGGCATGATGGCGCGACGCATCCTGCTCAGCGCCGACGCCCCGGTTCTGCCCGCCCGCAAGAGCAGGGGCAAGCTGCAGGCGCTCGACGTGACGGTCGTGCTGGGCGACCACCGCCTGCCCGACCAGGTCAAGCGCGGCGGCGCGTTCAATCCCGAGGACATCGAGACCACCCGCAAGCTCAAGGACGCTCTGGCGGAGCTGGCGGGCTACAAGTTCCGCTTCCTCGACAACCACGGCACGCTGGAGCGCGACCTCGGGGATCTGCGCACCGACCTGGTGTTCAATCTCTGCGACGAGGGCTGGAATAACGACCCCTTCAAGGAGCTGCACGTTCCGGCACTCCTGGAGGTGCTGGGCATCGGCTATACCGGTGCCGGCCCCTCCGCGCTGGCCGCCTGCTACGACAAGGGGCTGGTGCGCGCCGTGGCGCAATCGCTCGACGTGCCGGTGCCGCTGGAGAGCTACGTGCGGCCGGGAGATCAGGGTGCGACGCTGCCGTCGGTGTTCCCCGCCCTGCTCAAGCCGAACCAGGGCGACTCGAGCCAGGGCATCACCAAGGACGCGGTCGTGAGCAACGAGAAGGCGCTGCTCGACTATCTCGACCGGCTGCGCGCCGACTTCCCCAAGCGCGGCGTGCTGGTGCAGGAGTTCCTGACGGGGGCCGAGTACTCGGTCGGCCTGATTGGCAATCCGGACCAGGGCTTGAGAGGGCTGCCGATCCTGGAGGTCGACTACTCGCGGCTCGATTCCGACCTGCCGAGGATTCTGGGCTACGAATCGAAGTGGCTCCCCGACAGCCCCTACTGGACGCAGATCAAGTACCGCGAGGCGACGCTGGGCGACCGCCAGCAGCAGCAGATGATCGACAGCTCGTCGCGGATGTTCGAGCGCCTGGGCTGCCGCGACTACGCCCGCTTCGACTTCCGGGCCGACGCCAGGGGCGAGATCAAGCTCCTGGAGGTGAACCCCAACCCCGGCTGGTGCTGGGACGGCAAGATGAACCTGATGGCCGGTTTCCAGGGCATGCGCTACTCCGAGATGCTCGCCCAGATCCTGCAGGCCGCTGTGGAGCGTCTAGGCGTCACCGCCAAGCCGGCAGCTGCGCAGCCGGGGACCAGCGGCCAGAGCCATGCGGTGGCGGCGGAGTAGGGCGTCAACGCCGCGCGAGCGGCATTGAGCCGAATTCGGCGGCTACCTAGAGCGCTTGTTGATTTCTGATGGGCATTACCGCACGGCACGAGGCCTTCGGCCTCGCGCCCTCTGTTGCTGTGCCGACGCGTGATGGCATCGCCAGTCTCACCTTATTCAAGAAAAGTGACGGATAATCTCTGCCAGTATTCTGTGCAGTACACTAAGTAGCATCCGCAATGCGTTCCACAAACTGTTGTAGTTGATCGCTAGGAGGAACAAGACAACCAAGCCAGTACCGAAGATCTGCATGAGCCAGAGCAGCGGACGGTACAGGCGCTGGATGTTGTGCCCAATCTGACGTAGCGTATTCGTGTTCCGTCGGGTGGCATCCGACTGAACGATAAGAGCACTAACCTGGACTACATCAGTTAGCGCCTTCAAGCGATCCTGGACGGCGACAAGACGTTGGCCTGTATTCTTGATCATGTTGAAAGTCGGCCGCATGCCTCGGTCGGCGAACTGCGCATAGTTGATCCAACCTGCGATATTCCCAATCTCCAGACTCGGCACCATTCGATCGAACTCACCGATGCAATACGACGACTCGTCTATCGAATGGGCAAGGTGACCCGAGCCCCCCGGTCCAATTCTCTCCAGTGAGGCGGCGATGTCAATGAGTTGCGTCTCGTACTCCGCATTCAGCTCGCTTAGACGGTTGTAGAACTGTTCTTCCGCAAGAATGTATTCGGCAGGCGGAGTTTCCACGACATCGGCGCGTCTGCGTCGAGCCAGGAACGTCTTCCGTTCTTTATCCCATGGTCCCTGAATCTTTTTTCGTTCCACCGCCCATTGCTCGAGAATATCATCGAGCGCCATGGTCAGGGTGCGGAGATGCAGCGACGCGTTGTGGATCGTGCCCAGGTACTTGAACGCGATGGCGCGCATGGTCTCAAGCGACAGGAGCCGCTCGACGAAGCGGCCAATCTGCCGGCGGTGAGGCTCGCCCTTGGTGACGATGAGGAAGCGCTCGGGCGGCAGCGTGCGCATATGAGGCTTGTCGATGTCCTCCAGGCTGGGCGGCTGGGCCCTGGCCCCCAGAGTCGACATAAAAAGCGCACGCCAGTCGAGGATGCCGCAGCCGATCCAGTCCTTTTGCTCCGCGCCCTCGGTCATATGCGACAGGAACGGCCACAGCGATTTGACGACAACCTCGGGCTCGCCGGACTTCGAGTCGAAAACGTCGACGGGGCCGAGCGTGGCGCTTGCGCTCCGCGCGAGCTGACGCCAGGGCTCGGTTGAGGGTGGCTCCAACGGCACCGCAATGCCGTTGCGTCTGGCCAAGTCCTTGATCTGCTCTGCCCGCCTGGCGTCGTCCTCGGTGTCGAGGCCGCGGACGGCCATCGCCAGGCCGCGCTGGTTGATGAAGATAAGACCGGCGTCGGGAAACGGTCTGCCGTCCTTCGGGTCCTTCTCGCTCTGCGGGCGCGCCCTGAACCCGAAGGCCGACTGGAACTCTTGCCAGATGCCGTCGAGGAGATAGTCCGCAGCTGCTTTCAGATCCGTCTCGGCCGCCGCGCTCGCTGCCACCTGGGCGCTCGGCAAATCGATGGTGCCACTCACGATCTGCTCGTAGCAGGAGCGCCGGATGGTATCGAGACAATCGACCAGCCGGGTGCGCCGCTCCCCAAGCTTGCCCTGCACCTGCTCCCGTTTGAGCAATGCCTCGCCGGTCAGGAGCTTCGCGGCGTCGATGTAGAAAGTGAGAGTGAAATGGTCCTGGAAGCTCTGGAACTGCACGAATATGCGCAGCGCCTGATCGGCGTCGGGATCGTCGTGCCGGACGCGGGTGTTGAACGCTCCATCTTTTGCGCCGTCCCTCCACCACAGCGTGAACGACGCGTTCTGCGGCTGAAACACGCTGAAGCGGTACGGTTTCTGGGTGTGGCGCCTCTCGCGCTCGTGTCTGGGGATATCCTCGTTGTCAACACCCTCGATTGCGATCGGCTTCAGCTCAAGGGATTGAACAGAATCAGACTCGCAAAGGCCTCGTTCCTGCAATTCCTTCAGGAAGCCGAAGGCTTCCTGATAAAAACCGTCGATGTGCTCCTCGTACTCGTCGATATACTTGTCGATCTCCTTGATGTCCTCGATCGTCTCACCCTCCAGGCGGATCCTTCCCTGGCTCTTGGCGTGGTTGCGCTTGCGCCATACTCCGAGGTGCCAGACCAGCGTCGGTGAGCCGATGCTCGGGGCCGGTCTGTTGCGCCCTTCCGTGATGATCCTGTGTTGGTGGGTGGTGTGTCGCCAGAGCCGGAATCGATGATCGCGGTTGTTCTGAGGATATTGATGCTGAGGATGAGTGTCTTGAGTCACGTCTAGACCTATCCGTTAACGTCAATCTGACAATGAACGTAGATGCTGGACGTGTGCCTTGCAAGGGGCGGCCGTTGCGACCACCTCCGGTCGCGGCGCGACGGCCGACGACTGGTGGCCCTCCGGGCCTGTCCTTGGAGAGCCGGGTCGGCTGCGCCCCTACAGGACGCAGATCAAGTACCGAGAGGTGGGCGACCGCCGGCGGCAGCCCGCAGCCGCTTGGCCGCCCGGCAGCACGGCGTGGGCGAGGCGTTGTACTTGCGCGACTCTGATGACCAGGGCATGGAGCTATACTGGGCTTGGCCGCGTGAGCTGTGGCCGGTCAGCGCCAAGGGCGAGCTCGACATGCTCACGCGCCATCTCGATCTTCGGGCATTGCTGGCCGAGCCCGGCACCGCGCAATGCGATTCAAGAAGAAGAACGTGAAATGGAGGGAGGGGAGCAACACTCATGGTGCAAGAAGGAGACAAGGCGCCGGATTTCGAGCTGCCGACGGAGAGCGGCGAGACGCTCAAGCTCTCCAAGCTCGGGGGCAAGCCGGTGGTGGTCTATTTCTATCCCAAGGACGACACCACGGGCTGCACGGCCGAGGCCAAGGACTTCACGCGCCTGGCGCCCGACTTCAGGAAGCTCGGCGTCGAGGTGATCGGCATCTCGCCCGACAGCCCCGAGAGCCACCAGAAGTTCGCCAGGAAATACGACCTGAAGGTCCGTCTCGCCGCCGACGCCGACAAGACGGTGGCCATGGCCTACGGCGTATGGGTGGAGAAATCCATGTACGGCCGCAGGTACATGGGCGTTGACCGCTCGACCTTCCTGGTCGACGCCCAGGGCAAGGTCGCCAAGGCCTGGCGCAAGGTCAAGGTGAGCGGCCACGCCGAGGAGGTGCTGGCGGCGGCGAAGGCGCTGTAGTCTTGCGGGGAGAGGGTAGGGTGAGGGGCCTCACGCAGGCGTGCTACGTCGGGAAGGCTGGCAGCAGCTCGGCCACCGGTACGGTCATGCCGGGCGGCGTCAGATCGATTTCTCCGGAGGTCACGATGTGCTTCTCGATATCGCCCCCCTGGCTGCGCACGCGATGCACGACAACCTTCTTGTCCAGATCGACGATCAGATAGTGCTGAATGCTCGGCACCGAGAAATACTCGTCTGCCTTAACGCCGGTATCATCGCGCGCGGAGGACGGCGACGTGATCTCCACAACGACGATGGGCGACTCCAAGGTTGCTGCATCGAGGTTAGTCGCCACCCTGCTCTGCCGGCCGCGTCTGGCTCACGCACGTGCTTGTCGTCAATCACCACCGCCATTCCGTCCATGACGGCAAGGTACGGTAACCCCGCGCGCTCGATAGCGCGCTCGAGAGCCAGTGCGACCTCCGCTTTGAGAAGGTTGTGGCCCGCGCGCTCGGCCGGCATCGCCACGACCTCCCCCGCACCAGCTCGTAGCGCCCACGCGGCTGGGCCATCGCCCAGTTGAGGAACTCGGCGACGGTCATGCGGCCTCGCTTCGGTTGCATGATCATTTCCGCAGCCTACCACGGTTTGTCGCTGTCCCAAACCAGGCAGGGACCCAACCCGTTCCGCTCCCGGATCTAATTCTCAACGATAATGTAACGTGGGTTCTTTGCCATCCTCAATCTACTCTTAAACCTTCGCCAAGTCGCTTTATCTATGGTC
>JBAPMW010000417.1:0-2829 GCA_049278815.1 Hyphomicrobiaceae bacterium | reverse complement strand
GGTGTAGGGTCCAAATAGGGTCCACTGGGGCAACGCTTAGAGAGAGGGCGATGCCTTGAGACCTGGATCTGTGAAACCGACTTTCGCATTCGAACGGCGGCCGTGACCAAGCGTCCGCAGCTCAGCTCGGTCTCAGCCAAATCCAGCCCCCGCAACCAGCACTATCGCGCCTCCCGGGACGAGGCGCGGCCCAAGATCCTGTTCGAGTTGCTGGCTTAGAAGTGGGCGCCGTGGCGCCACGCTCTGGGTCCGTGCAGATCGCGCGAGCTGGGCCGGCGCCCGGGGTTGGAGGCGTGGCGTAATCGCCCATCCTATCCGACATGCGACGGGATACTTCGATGAGGTGGAGCGCGATGGCCGGGCGGCTGATCGCCATCGACAGCATTGCTGCGAGAGATACGCACAGCGCCGCGGAGGCAGCAGCGGCGAAACGCCATGCCGCTCTCTGCCTGCGCACAAGCTCTTCCTGGTATGTCCATGGCATGTAGACAGGCCGAGCGATCGGCAATGGCGCTTGACCGAAACCCATCGCCCTGGCGACAGCGTGGGCCATCGGAGCGGGCTTCAGGCGGCGCCTGGGCGCACAGAACACGCCCAGCGCCATGAGTTGCAGGCCGAGGCCGGCGGCCATGGCGGCCTCATGCGCCTCGGCCGGGTAGCGTCCGCCCTCGACCGGCCACAGGGCGACGATGAAGCCGGAGAGGCACTGCAGGCCGAAGGCGGTGCCCATGTTGAGGACGCCGAGGGCGGCGTTGGCGCGGCCCGACACCTCCCTGGGGAAGTACTGTGCCAGGACGGCGAAGCCGAGCACGGTGGCGGCACCCGCGCTGGCGACGACGGCGAACAGCAGGTGGGAGGACACCGGAAGGCCGAGCAGCAAGGCAAGCTGGGCGGCCATCGACAAAGCGAGCACGGCGGCGAGGATGAGCTCGGTCGGGATGCCGACACGGCGCAGGCGCTCGGCGACGGCTCCCAGCAGGAGGGCGCTCGCGGCGAGGGCGGCTGCCATCAGGGTGAGGTGCTCGACGATGGCGGCCCGGTCGAGCCCCGCAACGTCGGCGAGCCAGGGCGCCGCCCAGAGGCCCTGCAGCGAGAAGGACGTGCCGACACCCAGGGCTGCCAGGGGCGCAATGCGCAGGAAGGCGGGTCCAGGTAGATGGCGAGGAAGCCGATCCTCGGTGAGGCGGCGGCACGCGTCGGCAACTTCCTCTCCGGCACGACGAGAAAAATGAGCAGGGCCACGGCCGCCGAGGCCGCCGCGAGGGCGGCGAACAGGCCGCGCCAGCCGATGCCGTGAACGATCAGCTCGGCCGGTCCCGTCGCCGACAGGGCGCCGAGCGCGCCCAGCATGATGTACCAGCCGTTGGCGAGGGCGACGCGCTGGGGCGGGAACCACAGGACGATGGCCTTGAGGCCCGCCATCAGGGCGACGGCGACGCCGAGGCCGATCAGCGCGCGGCCGACAAGCAGCGTTGCCACGCCGTCGGCAAGCGCGAACAGAAGCGAGCCGGCGGCGGCTACAAGGAGCAGGGTGCTGTCGACGAGGCGCGGCCCGTAGCGGTCGAGCAGCACGCCGCAGGGGAGCTGCACGGCGGCGAACACGAGGAAGTAGACGGACGTGAGCAGGCCGAGGTCTGCCGCGCCGAGGCCTAGCTCGGCGGCGAGATCAGCGGCGATGAGCGCGTTGATGCAGCGGAACAGGTAGGAGAGATAGTATCCGGCTGCGAAGGGCAGCAGCACGCAGACGGCGAGACGCACACGCGAGGTTTGGGACATTGGAGGGTCATTCCGGCAAAGTGGGGCCATCGCCGCAGCACGGTCCGCTGCTGGCTGGGGTTCAGCGATCGGTCGGGGGCTTCAGCTGGATGAGGGCGTCGGCCTTCACGAGGCTCAGCCGTCGTCCTTCCGGTCGCGCCGCCAGATGAGGCGGGCGCTGGCGTTGCCGGGGTCCTCGATCAGGGCGCCGAAGATCGGATGTGGCAGGGCGGGGTCGTCGAGCCTGATGCTCAAGTAGGTCTCGTCGGATGACCTGCGGGGCCTCCTCCAGGCGGCACCGATCTCGGCGGTGCCCGCCATGATGCGGAAGTCGGGGGCGCCGTCGGCCTCCCTGCGATCGTTGGCGATGAGTTGCACCTCGATGTTCAGGGTGAGCGTGCGGATGGTGCCGGCGTAGCCGTCCTTAACGGCTGAGAACGTCCCGATCACAGGCATTGGTCCCCTCCTTGGTGGGTCTTCATTTCGAGGCGGTCCAGCGGTATGGTCGCCGGAATACAAGGTCCCGGTGCACGATCACCCGCAGCGGCCAGCCGGGGCGCACCGTGATGGTCGGCTGGACGTTGAGGTTACGCTCGACCAGGCGCTGTCCAGCGCGGTTGGTGGTGGACTGGGTGGACTGCTGCAGCGCCTTGACGAGGTCGCTCTCCGCATTGCCGAAGGCGAGCTCGCTCCCGACGCCCATGACGGTCGCGAGCGCCACACCCTTCAGGAGCTTCCAGGTGTGGAGGTCGACCTCGTCGGCGAGGCCGGCGTAGCCGCCGGTATCGGTGGCGGGCAGGTTGTCGATGACGATGGACGAGCCGTCGGGCAGGATGATGCGCTGCCAGACGACGAGGGCGCGCTCCTGGCCCGACGCGACGATGTTGTCGTACTTGCCGACGAGGCGCGAGCCCTGCGGGATGAGCAGGAAGCATCCCGAGACCGTGTCGTAGACGTTCTCCGTGACCTGGGCGATGACGAAGCCGGGCAGATCGGAGTTGAGCCCCGTCACCAGGCTCGCCGCAATGACCGTCCCGGCCATCAACTGGTAGGCCGAGACGGGCGTCTGCAGCC
>JBAPMW010000416.1:0-5287 GCA_049278815.1 Hyphomicrobiaceae bacterium | reverse complement strand
ACGGCGCGCAAGAGAGATCATCCGGCGGTTGCCGACCAGCGTCTCGGCGGCCATGCGGCGGATGCCCGACAGCGCGGCCTGGCGCAGCAGCCGCTCAAGCAGGGCGCGGCCGATGCCGCGCGCCTGCCAGGCGTCCGCAACCGCGATCGCCAGCTCGCAGGTCGAGGCATCCTTGGCGTCCACGACGTATCGCGCCTCGCCGATCATGACCTCGCGGCCGTCCTCGATCACCACGGCCAGCAGCGCCAGATGACGGACGTGGTCGACCGCGGTCAGGCTCTCGATCAGCGCCTCCGGAGCGCTGACGTGGGTCATGAAGCGGCCGTAGCGGCTCTGCGCCGAGAGGCCCCGGAAGAAATCCCGCTGCAGCCCCGCATCCTGGGGCAGCATGGGCCTGATGTCGACGCGGGTCGCATCGGCGGCGTACACCACGTCGATGAGATGCATCGGATAGCGCGGGACGGCGTAGGCCATGGCACAGCCTCCGTTGCTCAAGGGCCGAGGTTGACGCGGCGGTCGCGCTCGACGCCGCGCTTGACGGCGAAGTCGATCTGCGAGCGCACGATGCCGATGTCCTTCAGCTCGCGGTCGCTCATCCCGTGCAGATGCTCGATCGTCCGTTGCTCGGCGCGGCGCCTTCGGTAGGCCGCCCACCATGCCCTGAGCGCAATTCCCGCTCTCCCGGCGGGCGATGGTGACGCGATGGCGTGCGCCGCATCGGGCGCAAGCAAAGTCCTGCTCATGATCTTCTCCTGCTTTTTCTTTGTGTGTCCGCGGCGCCTCTACGGACGCGCGCCGGGCCCACCTACCGCAGCGGCGCGACCGATGCGTCATCCGGACGGTTGAGCTTGCGGTCGTCCATTGCGCCGAGGCGGGCGGCCGTCAGCCGGCCGATGCGCCAGGCCGTGCAGGCCACCCACCAGCGCCCGATGGCGCCTCCTGCCGCGTTGACGATGCTGCCGACGTCTGGGGCGGGCCGGCTCGGCAGGCCGAAAATCGTGCTCATGATCATCTCCTTGGTCATTCTCTGTGACGACCGGTTTACCGACCTCCGGACGGGTCGATGAATGATCGCAACACCGGCATTGTTGTCCGATCGGCCGTTGGCCGGCTCCGGACAGCGCGAATATGCCGTCCGGCCACCCTCGTAGGCTTTGACGAGGGCTTGATTTGCGCTTGAGATTGCCTTGAATTCCGCCCGGTCCCCCGTGGGACGGGCATGGGGCCGCGCAACCCTTCGAGGGGTGGCGCCGGCTCGCGGCCGGCGTCCCCGGCGCGCGCTTCGTCGCCCTCGAAAGCCGCAACCACATCCTGCTGGAAGGCGAGCCCGCCTGGGCGCGCTTCTTCGACGAGGTGAGAGCGTTCCTTCGGTCGCAGCCCCAGGCTCCGGCCGCGCAAGGGTGACGCTGCGAAGGAGCCAGCCCTTCGTGAGGGCTCAATCAGCCATCTTGCTTTTCGCGCCTTGAAAACCCAGGACTCTCCATCCCGGCAGCAACCGACGCCCCGTCCGATCGAGTGCCCGCAGGCAAGCTCGCTTGATCCGTGTCCCCGGCCTAAAGCCGGCTTGCGTTCTCCTTGACCGATGGATATGCCCACCAATAGGCTGGGTAAAAACGGTAACGGATCCCGGCTCACAAACCCTTGGGGGAGGACAGATGACACGCAGACTGCTCAGTACCATTGCCGGCGCGACAGCACTTGCTGGCGCAGCCGTGCTCGCCGCAGGCGGCGCCTGGGCGCAGGCGGCGCCCAAGTCAATCAAGGTTGGCTATGCCATCTCGCTCTCCGGCAGCGACGCGGGCGGAGCGGGGCTTACCACCCTCCCGAACTACCGCCTCTGGGTCGACGATGTGAACAAGGCCGGCGGGCTCTTCCTCAAGAAGTACGGCAAGAAGGTGCCCATCGAGGTCACTGAGTACGATGACAACTCCAAGGCCGACGACCGGGGGCGCCTGATCGAGAAGCTTATGGCAGTCGACAAGGTGGACATCGTGCTCACCCCATGGAGCACCGGAGCGAACCTCGCCGTTGCCCCCACGTTCGCCAAGTATGGCTATCCACAGATCATGGGGACGGCCGGCAGCAACAAGATCGCTGAACTGGTCGGCAAGTTCCCGACACTGCTGTGGTTCCTGGCCAAGCCGGAGGACCAGACCAAGGCGCTGGTCGACATGATGGCCGGACTCAAGATGGATGGGAATATCAACGACAAGGTTGCCCTCTTCATCGTGCAGGCGCCGTTCGGGCAGGAGTACAGCTCCTCGCTGGAGCCGCAGCTTGCGGCCGCCGGGTTCAAGGTTTCCTACAAGGCGAACTACGCGTATCCGCCCCAGGATCTGACGACTCCGATCAAAGCGGCGAAGGCAACCAGCCCCGACACCGTGATCGCCCTATCCTACCCGCTTGACACCTTCATGCTCACCGAGCAGTCGCTCGGCAACGACTTCAAGCCGAAGATCAGGTTCTATGGCGTCGGCACAGCCTTCCCGGTCTACAAGGCCAAGTTCGGCGACAAGATCGACGGCGTGTTCAGCCTCGGCGGCTGGGACCCCAACGGGCCAGGTATGAAGGATTACTTCGCACGCCATAAGGCCCTCCCGGCCAACAAGGGCGCCGAACCCGATCGCTGGGCGAGCCCCGCCACCTACGCCGGACTGCAGGCGCTGCAGCAGGCGATCGAACGCGTCGGCGAGATCGACCGGGCAAAGATCCTGGCCGAGTTGAGGACGGGTACCTTCAAGACCGTAGCGGGCGACCTTAAGCTGGAAGGCAACCGCGACAAGCAAGCGTGGCTTGTCGGCCAGTGGCAGGGTGGAGAGTTCTACGCCGTCGCTCCGGCGAGCCGCTCCGGCGCAAAGCCACCTGTGATCAAGTGATCCTGAGCGAGCAACGTTGCGGGGCCTGCGCACGATCTGCGCGGGCCCTTCTGTTACCGGCGCCGCTTCCGCAAGACGACGCAGGCGAGACGATCCGAGGTCTCGGGCAGTCGACGTTAACGCAAGCGTAAGCATGTCAAGGTAGACGCCAAGCTCGCATGCTGCTCGATCTCATCATTGGCGGCCTGGTGGTCGGCGGCATCTACGCCTTGATCGCCGTCGGCCTGAACCTCCAGTACGGTGTCGCCCGCGTACTGAACCTCGCTTACGGCGAGCTACTGATGCTCGGCGGGTATGCCGCCTTCTTCGGGTTCTCGCAACTCGGGTCCCCGCCGCTCGTCACCGCGCTCGCCGGCATCCCCGCTGCCTACGGCCTGGGCTGGGTGCTGTTCCGCTGGGTGTTGCATCCGCTGCTCGGCCGTACGGCCGATCCGGGCAAGCGCGAGGTGGACTCCATCCTTTCCACCTTCGGCCTCCTGTTCCTGCTGCAAGGCATCGCACTGGTGGCCTGGACCGGCACCGACCGGGAGTACAGCTACCTCGTCGGTGAGTCCCTGCACATCTTTGGCACCGCGATTCAGTACAACCGCCTGATCGTGGTGATCGCGGCCCTGGTGCTGTCGGCGGCCGTGTTCGCGTTCCTGCGCTACTCCACCCCCGGCCGCGCCATGCGCGCCATCGCCTCCAGCCCGCACACCGCGCCGCTGGTCGGCATCGACGTGCGCAAGTACAGCGCGGCGGCCTTTGCCACCGGCGCCGCGCTCGCCGCGGTGGCCGGCATCCTGCTCTCCTCGTTCCGGGGCGTGAACCCGACCATGGGCGCGGCCTACACGCTCAACGCGCTCATCGTGATCGTGATGGGCGGCATCGGCAACGTCGCCGGCGGCCTGGTCGCCGCCCTGATGCTGGGGCTGACGCTGACCCTGGCAGATATGCTGGGCCAGTCCGCCCTCGGCACCGTGATCGTGTTCGCCGTCTTCGCCGCCGTGCTGCTGTGGCGCCCGCAAGGCCTGTTCGGCACGGCCAGGAGCGGTACCTCCATGCGGGGCGGATTTCGCCTCCCCAAGGAGGCGGTCGCCCTGGCCGCATTCGGAGCGCTCGTCGCCTTCCCCTACGTGGCCAATGTCTACTGGCTGCTGGAGGCGCTCAACATCCTCACCTACGTGGCGCTCGCCACGGCATGGGCGTTCTTCTCCGGACCCACGCGCTACGTGTCGCTCGCGGCCTCCGCCTTCTACGGGCTCGGCGCCTATTGCGTGGCGGTGCTTGCCTCGCCCTACTCCTACCCCGTGGCGCTGCTGGGGGCGGTGGGGTTCTCGGTCGTGCTCTCCGCCCTCGTCGGCCTGGCGACCCTGCGCCTCTCCGGCATGTACTTCGTGATCTTCACGTTCGGGCTTGCCTCCCTCGTCAGCGCCGCCGTGACGTGGTGGGAGTTCAACATCGCCATGAGCTCCGGCTGGTACGTCTACCTCTCCATCACCGACACTCAGATCTACTACCAGCTCGTCGCCCTGTGCGCCGTCATCGTCGGCCTCTGGCTCTGGCGCGACCGCAGCCGCATGGGCTACGCCATGCGCACGCTCGGTGCCGACGAGACCGTGGCGCGCCAGATCGGCATCAACACGACCGCGCTCAAGATCGGCACCTTCATGGTGGCCTCGGTGGCGATGGCGCTGGCGGGGGCCATCCTCGCGCCACGCACCTCCTACGTGACGGCCGAGAGAGTGTTCAACCCGGAGGTCTCGTTCCTCACGGTGATCGCCGCGCTGCTCGGCGGGGCCACCTCGGCGTGGGGGCCGATGCTGGGGGTGGTGCCGCTGCTGCTGCTCAAGGACTACCTCTCCATCGCCTACCCCAACTACTTCAGCGTCATCCTCGGCCTCATTCTGCTGGGCGTGGTGTTCTTCATCCCCAACGGCATCGTCGGCCTGCTGCACTCGGCCCGTGCGGCGCTGCGCGCGGGCCGCGTCTCCGGGGCTGTCCGGTCGGCCCGCGCCGCCGTCAGCGCCGCCACCCTCGCCGATGCGCTGGAGGCGATGGCGCAGCGTCTGCGCGCCGTGGGTCTCAACGTTGCCGCCCTGCCGCCGCCGTCACGGCCTTCGGGCAACGGCCTCGGCCCCCCCGCTGAGGCGCACAAGGAGCGCGCCGAGGCGCCGCAAAGGAAGGGCCTGCAATGACCCGCCCTGCGATTCGCCCTGGCGGCCCTCTCCTGGAGGTGAGGAGCCTCGTGCGCCACTTCGGCGGCCTCGCAGCCGTCGACGATGTCAGCTTCACGGTCGAGCGCGGGGAGGTGCTGGGCCTTGTCGGCCCCAACGGCTCGGGCAAGAGCACGGTCCTGAACCTCATCTCCGGCCGTCTCGCCCCCATGGGCGGCGGGGTGCGTCTCGCCGGCCGCCCCATCACCGGCTATG
>JBAPMW010000415.1:0-2445 GCA_049278815.1 Hyphomicrobiaceae bacterium | reverse complement strand
GGGCGGACGGGGGATGATCACGGTGGATACGATCGGCAGGGTTCGTCGGGCGTACTTCGTTCAGGGGCGGAAGATCAGGGCGATCGCGCGCGAGCTCAGGCTTGCCCGCAACACGGTGCGCGAGATCGTGCGGGCGGGCGAGACGGGCGCGGCGACGGAGCGGCGCTATCGTCGAGCAGCCCAGCCGCTGCCGCAGCTCGGGGCGTTCGTGCCGGCGCTCGAGGCGATGCTGGCCGAGAACGGCAAGAGGGCAAGGCGGGAGCGGCTCACCTACCAGCGCATGTTCGAGGAGCTGAAGGCCGCGGGCTATGCGGGCGGCTACGACAACGTGCGTCGGTACGCGCGACAGTGGGCAGTGCGCGAGGGCGAGCGGATCGCGGCGGCATTCGTGCCGCTCGTGTTCGCACCGGGCGAGGCTTACCAGTTCGACTGGAGCCATGAGATCGTCATGCTCGACGGGGTGGCGGTGACCGTGAAGGCGGCGCAGGTCCGCCTCTGCCACAGCCGCATGCTGTTCGTGCGCGCCTACCCGCGCGAGACCCAGGAAATGGTGTTCGACGCGCACGAGAAGGCGTTCGCCTTCTTCAAGGGGGTGCCCAGGCGCGGGATCTACGACAACATGGGGACCGCCGTTGACGCGGTGTTCGTTGGCAAGGAGCGGGCCTTCAACCACCGCTTCCTGGGACTGATGAGCCACCACCTGGTCGAGCCCACGGCCTGCACGCCAGCGGCCGGTTGGGAGAAGGGCCAGGTCGAGAACCAGGTCGGCGTGGTTCGCAAGCGCTTCTTCTCGCCACGCCCCTCGTTCAAGACCTTGGAGGACCTGAACGGCTGGCTTGCCGAGAAGTGCATCACCTATGCGCGGAGCCAAGCGCATCCCGAGCAGCCGGACCCGGGGCCGGACCCGGGGCGCGACGGGTCCGGGGCGGTCAAGACCGTGTTCGAGATGTTTGAGGCCGAGCGGGCGGTCCTCATGCCCTATCGGGGCCGGTTCGACGGCTTCCATGCGGTGAGCGCCGCGGTGTCGAAGACCTGCCTCGTGCGCTTCGACCGCAACAAGTACTCGGTCGTCTCGCGTGCGGTCGGCCGTCCTGTGGACATCCATGCCTACGCCGACCGCATCGTCATCAAGCAAGATGGCGTGGTGGTCGGCGAGCACGCCCGCCGCTTCGGGCGCAATCAGGTCGCCTATGATCCCTGGCACTACGTGCCGGTGCTGGCGAGGAAGCCCGGGGCACTGAGGAACGGAGCGCCGTTCAAGGACTGGCCGCTGCCCGGAGCCATCGAGAAGGTGCGGCGCCGGCTCGCGGGCACCGACGACGGCGACCGGCAGATGGTGAAGGTGTTGACCGCCGTGCTCACCGACGGCCTCAGCGCGGTGGAGGCGGCGTGCGCGGAGGCGCTCATCGCCGGCCTGGCCAGCGCCGACGTTATTCTCAATGCGCTGGCGCGGCGCCAGCAGCCTGCGCCGTCGACACCGATCGCGGTCCCCGAACGGCTGCTGCTCAAGCTGCCGCCGATAGCCGATTGCGCCCGCTACGATGCGCTGCGCGCCGAGGCCCCGGCCATGGAGGGCCTCCATGGAGCGCTCTGAGATCCTCGACATGATGACGACGCTGCAGCTTGCCGGCATGCGCGCCGCCTACGACGAGATCGTCACCACAGGCGTCAAGCGCCAGCAGGGCGTCGAGAAGGTGATCGGCGCCTTGCTCAAGGCCGAGATCGCCGCCAAGCAGGCACGCTCGATCAACTACCAGATGGGTGTCGCCAAGCTGCCGCTCGCCAAGGAGCTCAATGACCTCGACTTCACCGGCACGCCGATCAACGACGAGCTCATCGCTCATCTCGCCACCGGCGCCTTCCTCGAACAGAAGCGCAATGTCGTCCTCGTCGGCGGCACTGGCACGGGCAAGAGCCATATCGCCATCGGCATCACCCGGAGCGTGATCCGGGCGGGCCGCAAGGCGCGCTTCTTCAATGCCGTCGACCTCGCCAACAGGCTCGAGACCGAGACCAAGCTCGGGCGTGCCGGGCGCACGGCCGATGCGCTGACACGGGTCAACCTCGTGATCCTGGACGAGCTTGGCTACCTACCCTTTGCGCTCACGGGCGGCCAGCTCCTATTCCATCTGATCAGTCGCCTCTACGAGCGCACCTCGATCATCGTCACTACCAACCTCGCCTTCGCCGAGTGGGCGCAAGTGTTCGGCGATGCCAAGATGACCACGGCGCTCCTCGACCGCCTCACGCACCACTGCGACATCGTCGAGACCGGCAACGACAGCTGGCGCTTCAAGCACCGCGGCTAACGCGAGCCATGCGGATCGGCGCCACGCATTGACCCCCATCGGCATCCAAGCGCGACCCGCTGCTCAAGCCCTCCGTTGCTCCGCTACGCTCCGCAACTCCGGCCTTGAGCAGCGGAAGACGCACATAGTGGAGGGG
>JBAPMW010000414.1:0-3821 GCA_049278815.1 Hyphomicrobiaceae bacterium | reverse complement strand
GATTGTGTTGGGTCTTCGCTGACGCTCGATCCAACCTACGCCGCTGGGCCAGAAGCGAGGGACAACGGTGCAGCAAAGGGTGCATGACAGCGACAAGCTGCATCACGAGGACTTGGCCGTGGGCCAGCCCTACGCCTTCGGCCACAAGGTGGTGACGGCGGAGGAGATCATCGCCTTCGGCCGCGCCTACGACCCGCAGCCGATGCACACCGACCCGGAGGGCGCCAAGGCCTCGCCCGTGGGCGGCCTGTGCGCCTCGGGCTGGCATACCTGCGCCATGATGATGCGCATGGCGGTCGACGGCCTTCTCGACCGGACGGCCTCGCTGGGCTCGCCGGGCGTCGAGGAGATGCGCTGGCGGCGGCCGATCCGGCCCGGCGACACGCTGAGCATGCGCTACACGGCCCAGGAGAAGCGCGTGCTCGCCTCGCGGCCCGACGTTGGCATCGCCAAGGTCCTGCTCGAGCTGGTCGACGCCAGGGGCGAGGTGCCGGCCACCTGGCTCAGCCATCAGCTCACCCGCCTGCGCCATCCCGGCCCGGCGCCCGCTGCGAGCGCGGGGGCGAGATCCGAGAAGGCGCCGATGGCCGACTTGTGGGACGGCCCCGCCGGCACCGGCGAGGGCGATGCCTTCTTCGAGGACCGCGCGATCGGCGAGACGGGCGACCTCGGCAGCCATACCTTCACGCGCGAGGAGATCATCGACTTCGCGCGCCAGTTCGACCCGCAGCCGTTCCATCTCGACGAGGAGGCCGCCAAAGCCTCGCTGTTCGGCGGCCTGTGCGCCTCGGGCTGGCACACCGCGGCGCAATTCATCCGCGGCATCATCACCACGCGCCAGAAGGTCAATGCCGAGGCGCTCGCCCGCGGTGCCAGGCTCGCCACCTACGGCCCCTCGCCCGGCTTCCGCGATCTCAGGTGGCCCAAGCCCGTCTACGTCGGCGACACCGTCGCCTATCGCACCCGGCTCATCGAGAAGATCGACCTCAAGTCGCGCCGCAACCGCGGCCTGCTCGCGAACGCCGTGCAGGGCCGCAACCAGAAGGGCGAGATCGTGTTCGCCGTCACCTCGCTGATCCTGGCGGACCGGCGTCAGCCCCTTCGGGCCTGACGCCGAGGGAGTATGGAATAGGGAGTAGGGAGTAGGGGCAGCGGCATTCTTGCGCTGACTTCCCTACTCCTATCCCCACTCCCTACTCCCCTCTCTTTCATTGCCCGGCAGATCGATGCAGAAACCGATAGCTCCTCCCCACACCACATCCCGTCCGCTTGCGGCCATCGGCCTGATGGTCGTGACCCTTGGGCTGTTTGCGTGCCTCGATGCCACCGCCAAGCACCTCGTCACGACGACGCAGCTACCGGTCATTGAGGTCGTGTGGACGCGCTTCCTCGGCCAGCTGCTCGGCATGATCGTGGTGCTCGGCCTGGTGGCGCTGCCGAGCCTTGTGCGCACGCGCAAGCCCGGCCTGCAGATCGTGCGCTCGTTCCTGCTGCTCGGCACGACCGGATTCAACTTCCTGGCGCTGCGGCACTTGCAGCTCGATGAGACCACCACCATCAACTTCCTGGCGCCGCTCGCCATCGCGCTGCTGGCCGGCCCGCTGCTCGGAGAATGGATCGGCTGGCGCCGCGGCATCGCCGTCGCCATCGGCTTCTGCGGCGCCCTTGTCGCCATCCGCCCCGGCTTCGCCAGCGTCGACCCGGCCGTGATCTTCGCCTTCTGCACCATGCTCAGCATGGCGTTCTTCGGCATCGTCACGCGCTACCTCGCGGCCTTCGACCGGGCCGAGGTGACGCTGTTCTACTCGCTCTTCGCCGGCACCGTGGTGATGGCGCCGTTCGCACTCGCCGACTGGGTGTGGCCCAGCGGCTGGCTGACATGGGCGCTGCTGCTCTCGTTGGGGGTCTACGGCGGGCTCGGCCACTACGCTTTCATCGTTGCGCACCGCTACGCGCCGGCCTCCACCCTGGCGCCCTTCCTCTACCTCTCGCTCCTCACCCACTCCACCGCCGGCTTCCTGGTGTTCGGGCAGGTGCCGGACCGCTGGACGCTGGCCGGCGCCGCCATCGTCATCCTCACCGGCTTCTACCTCCTGCACCGTGAGCACGTCACCGCCCGCGCCGCCGCCGTGGCCATGACGAGCGAGGCGGCGTCGCAACGATAGGGTCAGACCCTGCGGGTCTGACCCTAGGCAATAGGCAGTAGTCGGTCGAGACAGCGCCGTGGGGCGGCGACCAACAATTGCCTATTGCCTATTGCCCATTGCCTATTGCCTCGAACCGCGCGAGCACCGCCTGCGTGTCGCCCCAGGTGCGCTGGCCGAGGGCGGTGAACCCCGGCGGCAAGACAACGGTGGTGCGCTTGCTCTCCTCGATGGCGACGACCGCGCCGGGCGCCAGCCAGCCGCCCCCGGCGGCCGAGACGAGCGCGCGCTCGGCGAGGCCCTGCTCGTAGGGCGGGTCGAGGAAGGCGAGGCCGAAGCCGCCGCGGTTGCCGGCGGGGCCGAGATCGGTGGCGTCGCGGCGGAACACCTTGGTGACGCCGGTGAGGCCCAGCGCCTCTATGTTGCGGCGGATCAGGCCGCGCGCGGCGGCGTCCTCCTCGATGAACAGGCAGTAGGTGGCCCCGCGCGAGAGCGCCTCCAGCCCCAGCGCGCCGGTGCCGGCGAACAGATCGAGCACGCGAGTGCCCGCAAGGGAGAAATCGCCTATGCCGTGCTCCAGGATGTTGAACAGCGCCTCGCGCACGCGGTCGGAGGTGGGGCGCGTGTGCGCGCCCTCCGGTGCGGCCAGCGCGCGTCCACGGAATTGCCCGGCGACGATCCGCATGATTTAATCCTTGGGCTCAGTCCTCGGGCTCGGCCTTCGGCTTCGCCCCGGTCCTCGTCTCGGGCTTGGGCTTGCCGGGTCGCCGGGGCCGCGGGTTACCGCCGGCCTCGTCGGTGATGCCCAGCCCCGCGGCGGTCCGCGCGCCGAGCTGATCGATCAGCACGCGCCGCTTCACCGCGTCGACCGCGCTGGGCTGCAGGTCGAGCAGCTGGAACGGCCCGAACGAGACGCGGATCAGGCGGCTCACGGTGAGCCCCAGATGCTCCAGGATGGTGCGCACCTCGCGGTTCTTGCCCTCGCGCAGGCCGATCTTCAGCCAGACGTTGCTGCCCTGCGGCCTGCTCTCCTGCGGCTTGTCGAGCGCAGCCTCGATCGGGCCGTAGCGCACGCCCGCGATCTCCACGCCGTCCCTCAGCTTGTCGAGGTCGGCCTGTGTGACGGTGCCGTGCGCGCGCACGCGGTAGCGCCGCATCCAGCCGGTGCTGGGCAGCTCCAGGTGCCGCGCCAGCGCGCCGTCGTTGGTGAGCAGCAGCAGGCCCTCGGTGTTGACATCGAGCCGCCCCACCGAGATGACGCGCGGCAGGTGCTCGGGGAGCTTGTCGAACACGGTAGTGCGGCCCTGCGGGTCCTTGTGCGTGGTGACGAGGCCCTTCGGCTTGTGATAGCGCCACAGCCGCGGCGGCTCGGCCTCGGGCAGCGCCTCGCCGTCCACCTCGATGCGGTCTTTCGGACCGACGTCGCGGGCCGGGCTCGCCAGCACCTCGCCGTTGACGCGCACCCGCCCCTCGGCGATCCACCGCTCCGCCTCCCGGCGCGAGCACAGCCCCGCCCGCGCCAGCGCCTTGGCGATGCGCATGGGCTCGCCGGGGGGGGACGGCGGTGCCGTCTTGTGCTGTCCGCGCTGGGGTCTGGCCATATTGCGTGTCTCGAAGCCGCGTAAGAGGTAGGGTGCAATGCGGCGGCAGCGGCATTGCACCGATGCTCTTGCGCCG
>JBAPMW010000413.1:0-13769 GCA_049278815.1 Hyphomicrobiaceae bacterium | reverse complement strand
GTCATGGATCGCAGGCTCCTCGGGGGCTCATGTCGTGAACGGGCGCCCGGCCTCCAGGATCGCCGGGGGAGGCGCCAAGGAATTGCGGGTTTTGCAGGCTTGCGAGCCTTAGGCCGACCGCGACGGGGCAGAATCGCTCGCCGGTTTCAGTCTCGGGCAGCCGAGTGTGCGGCCGAAACCGTCAATCGCCGGTTAATATATGGCCGTTTATGCAACTTTCGATTGAATGCCAGAGTCACCCCCCGGTGGGCCTCACCGCAGCCTGCGGCAACCGCCAATTGCCGGCGAGGCCGCATTCGCTCTATTCTGGCCGCCATTCAGCATGGGACGGGGGCGAGCGTGCCCCGTTTGCAGGTGCATGGGACGACGGTCGTCGCACACGCCGCAGCAACTGCGCGCACTGGTCCTCGACGCGGCGCAGGAGATCATCGAGGCGCAGGGCTTGGTGGGCCTCTCGGCGCGCGAGATCGCGCGCCGCATCGGCTACTCGCCGGGCACCATCTATAACCTGTTCTCCAATCTCGATGACGTCGTGCTCAACGTGGAAGCGCGCGTGCTCGACGCTCTCGACCGGCGGCTCGGCGAGGCACAGCAGGCGGCGGACGGCGCGGCCGACGGCAACCACGGCGACCGTCCGGCCCGCCTGGCGCGCGCCTATCTCGCCTTCGCGCAGGAGAAGCCGCGCCTGTGGAACCTGCTGCTTGAGCACCACATGCCGCCGGGAGCGGAGCTGCCGCCATGGTACCGGCAGAAGCTCGAAGGGCTGTTGGCGCAGGTCGAGCGCGCGCTCGCCTCATGCTTCGCCCCCGGCAGCGAGGCGGAGCGCCAGAGCGCCGCGCGCGCCCTGTGGGCCGGGATGCACGGCATCGCCTCGCTGTCGACCGCCGACAAGCTCTCGGTGGTCACGACCGAGACGGCGGAGCGGCTGATCGACGACCTGGTCGCCACCTACCTGGCGGGCCTCGCCGGACGGCGCCAGACCCGGGCCGAGAACGGCGCCGACCCGCGTCCGGCCGGTCCGGATTAGGCTATCCTCTTGGGCCCCAGCACCTCGAGAGCCTTGACGATCAAGGGGTCCACGCCGCTATCGATGTCGGCCTTCTTGTTCAGGAGCTCGATGTCGGGCGGAACACCCTTCCCCTCGTAGCACACCATGTCGGGCGAATAGTACACTTGGTACGATAGGCAATACTTCCAGCCGTTCGGGAGCTTCTTGTCCAGCGTATACGAGAAGATGCCGTTGGTGTGGTCGCCCACGATCGTGACATGCGGCAGCTGCTTGATCGCCAGTGCAAAGGACTCGCCACCGCTGAAAACGGTGTCACAGGCGAGCAGCACTACAGGTCCCGTGAACTGAACGTCCCCCTGCGGCTCGATGTGCCGGGTACTCAACGACGTATACTCGTCCTCGCCGGGACCGGTCTTGGTCTTGCGGTGGAAGGCGACCCGCTTGCGGTCGCAGAACCGGTTGATGATGGCGATCGCGATGCTGTCCTCTCCGCCTGGGCAGTCGCGAATGTCGATGATGAAGCCGGCCAGCTGCCTGAAGTCGCCCGCGATCTTGTCCAGCGCCGCAGCGAGCTGCGGCTTCTTCACATCCTCCAGCTCGAGGATGCGCATGTAGCCGACCTGTCCGGACCTGCAATAGCGCAGCATCCAGGCGTCGGTGCCCGCAAGCGGCGAGAAGCCGTTGGCGATCAGGGTTCGCTCGGTCGTCTTGAAAAGCGCCTTGATCTCTTCGTCCGAGAACTCGCGATAGAACTTGGGCTTCTCCTCCGCAGTGAAGAAGCGCCGCCTGCCGTCGACCCGCCCCTCCAGCTCGACATGCCCGTCATTCAATGGCGCCAGCATCTGGCACAGGAGATCGAAGAGCTCGGCGTCGCTGGTCGTGCTCGTGACCCTGGGGCGAAAGATCTCATACTGCTTCTTCCAGTCCACTCTTCTCAACTCAAAGAAGGGATACCTGTTGTGAAAGGTCCACCACAGCTCCTCGAAGCTCGTCTCAGGATTGCGAGTGGACTTGGGAATGAACATGGGCGCGACACTCCATGGCGGGTAAGCTTGAGGCCGAGTGTGCGGGCGCCGGCTGCCGTCTTCAACCTCCGATTGCCGGATGCATCGACCGCCACGTTGAGGCATTGCACACTCGTCGAGGCGGGACATCAGCCGAGGCACCACGCCGGCGCTCGCGCTTGACGGGCTTTTGAAAGGACATGGATTCGACATGCCCGTATGTAAAGGTTCCCGTCCGCCCTCGTGAAGCGAGGAGCTTCATGGCTGGCGGTAACATGCGCATAGTCAAACGTACAATCGAAAGTCGGCTGCGAGAGCGTGCCGACGAAACATCCCACAGGAGACCGATCCGATGAAACGCACTCTCATTGCATGCGCGGTGATCGCCTGCGCCGGCGGCCTCGCGCTCGCTGCGAGCCCCGAGGTGGACAAGGCCATCAAGACGATCCAGAGCGCGACCGCCGATCCCGCCAAGCTGAAGCTGTTCTGCGGCGTCGCCGACGACGACGACGCCGACGCCGACGGTAAGGCCGACGCTAAGGCCGATGCCAAGGAAGAGAAGGACGATCCGGCTGAGGAGAAGCAGGCGGCGGACGCCCTGAAGCAGCTCGGGGCTGGCGTCGCGGCCGCGTGGGCCGTCGGCGAGAAACTTGCGGAGGGCTCCCCCGACGCCGCGGAGTTTGCGACTGCCATGGAGGCGATCACGGCCAAGTGCCCCGAGTAGACTCAGGGGCGCAGGCTCAAGACTTGCGATCTTTCAAGCTTTTCCGGCGTCCCGCGCAAGCGGGGCGCCGGCGCTGCATTCCCAGCCCGCGCGATGCGCGCATTCTTGTGCCGCTGCGGCCCGACAACGGTACCGATCTGACCCGGACATCCTCCCCGTGCGCGTGAGAACCGCGGCAGCACCCAAGGCGCGCGCCGACGCGTCTTTTCGCTCCGCCCGCCCCTCCAAGGATTGGCCAGCCAGCATCCTGCTGCATGGCACCATTCGAGCATGCGCACGGCGCAGTGTCGGTCACAATTGCGTCCCAACAATGTGATCGTCCGCGACCGCACAGCGCAATAGTCCAAAAAAGCCTTGTTTTTCTGGGTTCGACCCGGCACCGGTCCATGACATGAACGCGGAATGAACAATGCGCTCAGTCGTCGTTTAGCGAGCGCGCCCTAGCCTCAGGTCGTCGAGTGATGCTCACTTGAGGAAGGGGACGACTGACATGATCATCGACTCACCTTTGGAATTGATCTTCCGAGATCTGTTCTATCGCCTGCCCACTTTCGCGGGCAACCACGACGTATTCCTGAAGCTGGAAGGGTTCAACATTACCGGCTCGATCAAGGTGAAGGCCGCGATCGGCCTTGTCGAGGATCTGGAGCGCCGCGGGATCGCCAAGCCTGGCGAGACCACGTTCGTTGAGTCGTCGTCGGGGAATCTCGGAATTGCCTTGAGCCTCGTGTGTGCCGTCAAGGGCTACGAGTTCGTGTGCGTGACGGACCCCAACATCAATCAAGCCAACATCAAGGGCATGGAACTCTACGGCGCGAAGGTGGTCGTCGTAAGGGAACGCGACCCGGTTGGGGGGTTCCTCGGAAGCCGGCTCAAGAAGATCGAGCAGATCCTTGCAAGCGATCCAAATGCCGTCTGGCTCAACCAGTACGCCAACATCGCCAACAAGAACGTCCATGCCGAGCAGACCGCGAACGAGATCGCGCGCGAGTTCGACAAGGTCGATTGGATGTTCGTGGGCGCCGGCACAACGGGCACGCTTGCCGGGGTCTCGGAGCGGCTTCGGCAGGTATTTCCGGGCGTCAGGATCGTGGCCGTCGAGCCGACCGGCTCGGTGACGTTCGGCGGCCAGCCGGGCAAGCGCAACATCCCCGGTATTGGCACCAGCGTGCGTCCCAAGCTCGCCGACCTCGCGAACCCGGACAAGGTTGTCTACATCAACGAGGAGAAGACCGTGGAAGCGTGCCTCGCCTTCGCACGCGACTATCATATGCTCGTGGGCGGCAGCACCGGAGCGGTCCTCACCGCAGTTCAACAGATGTCACCGGAATTTGCGCCCGGCGATACCGTCGTCGCCATATCCCCTGACCTTGGCGAGAAGTACCTGGATACCATCTACGACAAGGATTGGGTCGAGAACGTAATTGGCTTGAAGCCCAAGGCAGCACACAAGGAGAATAAGTCGTGGCAACCGCACCGGGATTCCACGTCGTTTCCGGCACGGCAGTTCGGCGTGTAATCGACGACAATCGGGACGCCGTTTTCCGTGCCGTGGAGACAGCGTACCGGCTCCACGCCGCGGGGGAGGCCGTCAATCCCGACAGCTACTTCCTGCGGTTCCCGGACAAGCCCAACGCGCGCATCATCGCGCTGCCCGCGCATCTTGGCGGCACCGTCCAGAAGAGCGGTATCAAGTGGATATCGAGCTTCCCCGATAACAGGTCCCAGAACCTGGCTCGGGCATCGGCCGTCCTCATTCTGAACGACGCCGGCACGGGCTATCCGGTCGCCTGCATCGAGTCGGCGCTCATCAGTGCCACGCGCACGGCCGCCTCGGCGGCGCTGGCCGCCGAGCACATCGCCGTCAACCCGCGCGAGGGAAACCTCGGCGTCATCGGCGCGGGGGTGATCGCCCGCACGACCGTCGAGTGGCTGCTGTTCCGGGGCTGGAGGTTCAGCCGCGTGAACCTGTACGATCTGGACCATAAGGAGGCGGAGCGGTTCAGCCGATGGCTGCGCGATACGCACGACGTGCAGGCGGACATCCTGGACAGCCTCGAGGACACCGTCGCCGACTCGTCCTTGCTGCTGTTCACCACCACCGTGGGTGAGCCCTATCTCAGCGACGAGCGGCTGTTCCGGCACTGTCCCGCTGTCCTGCATTTGTCGCTGCGCGATATCTGCGTGAATATCATTCTCGCATCGCAGAACATCGTGGATGACGTCGATCACTGCCTGAAGGCCAATACGTCGCTGCATTTGGCGGAGAAGGCCACGGGCAACAGGGCGTTCGTCGCGGGCAATCTCGTCAGCGTCCTGGACAAGGAGCTGAAGCTCGATCCGCGCAAGCCGCGCATCTTCTCGCCGTTCGGGCTCGGCGTCCTCGATCTTGCGGTCGGCAATCTTGTTCTGGAGAAGGCAGCGGCATCCGGTCAGGCGCTCGCACTGCCCGACTTTTTCAGCAACTCAGCCCGATGGTGAGGAGACGCCGCGCCATCGGACTTTCACATCCAATCAATCAGTGCTCAGCGGTGCACTCGTCGAAGGCATGGCCGCGTGAACGGAGCACATCATACAGTCAAGAGGAGTGTTGATTTATGTCGCGCGTCTGGAGCTGCAACGAGTGGGATCCGTTGGAGGAGGTCATCGTGGGAAACCCGCTGCACGCGCGGTTTCCCCACCCGGATCTCAGCACGCAGGTGACCGAATATCCTGATCGGCCTCTGCCGGAGATCCCGCGTGGTCCGTTCCCGCAGTGGATTATCGAGGAGACGGAGGAGGATCTGACCGAGTTCGCTCGCATCCTCAAGAGCGCAGGTGTGACCGTCAAACGTCCCGACACCTGGCCGCACGGCGCCAAGTTCTCCACGATCGACTGGGAGTCGGAGGGCTACTACAACTACTGCCCGCGCGACGTTCTGATGGTCGTCGGTGACCAGATCATCGAGACGCCCAACGTCATGCGCTGCCGCGCGCAGGAGACCTTCAGCTACCGCACCCTGCTGCTCGAATACATGAAGTCCGGCGCCAAGTGGTTCAGCGCGCCGAGGCCGATGCTGCAGGATTCACTCTTCGAGGGCGTCGATCTGGAACGGCCGACGCCGCACAATCACGAGCCGGCCTTCGATGCGGCGAACGTTCTCCGTTTCGGGCAGGACCTGATCTATCTGGTCAGCGGCACCGGCAACGAGATGGGCGGGAAGTGGCTGCAGTCGATCCTGGGCGAGAAGTTCCGCGTGCATTTTCTCAAAGATGTCTACTACGGCAGCCATATCGACTCGACGATCGTGGCGCTGCGGCCGGGCCTGGTTCTGTGCAACCCGTCGCGCCTGAACGACGACACGCTGCCCGAGATCCTGAAGCAGTGGAAGGTCATCTACAGCCCGCCGATGGAGAATACGAGCCGGCATGCCCCCGACTATGTCGCCAAGAGCATCGGCAGCGACTGGATCGACATGAATGCGTTCAGCATCAGCCCGAGCCTGGTGGTCGTGGACCACAATCAACCGACGCTCATCAAGCTCTTGGAGAAGAACGGCGTCGACGTGGTCCCGCTGCGGCTGCGCCACTCCAAGATGCTGGGCGGCGGACCGCATTGCGTAACGCTGGATGTGCGTCGCAAGGGAACGCTTGAGCGTTACTTCGACTGAGCGCGGATGGCTACCGGCTCCGCCCACGCGCAGCCGGTAGCGGGGAGCCTATCCTGGAAAACCCATGAATATTGGAGGGAATGCTGTGGCAGCCGTCGTTGCCTCGACCATCCTGGCCGTCCTGCTGGCGCTGGCCTTCGCAGCGTGGCGGCGGTATTTGTGGGCCGCCGAGGAGGTGCCGCAGGCCGACACCTGCCCCTACAGCCTGACAGACGCGTTCGGCCGCAATCACCTTGTGAACGCGCCGCACCAGGACGGCGTGCGGTGGCTCACGGAGGTGTTCAGCCGCTCCGCCAAGAGGTTCCCGGACCTGCCGGCCCTGCAGATCCCCCACACCGGTGAGACGCTGACCTTCGCCGAGCTCGACGCCCGCGCCGAGAGCGTGGCCGCGGCCCTCGCCCCTTATGTCACGGGCCCGGACCAAGTGGTCGCCGTGGCCATGTCGCAGGACAACTGGCACATCGTGGCGGCGCACCTCGGTATCCTCAGGGCCGGCGGCGCCGTGATGTTCCTCGACACGACCTTGCCGGACGCGCTCATCGCGCACATGCTCAACGACGCCCGCCCGGCGGTGATTCTGACCCGGGGGCAGGAGCGGTTCCAAGACCTGCCAACGCTCGACCTGCTGACGTTGCCGGAGCGCCTGTCGAAGCGGGCGCCTCGCCGAGCCCGGCCCGCCTGGCTGGACGACCCCACGCAGCGCCTGGCGGCCATCTTCTACACGAGCGGGACCACCGGCATGCCCAAAGGCGTGGAGTGCCACCACGCCGGCTACGTGAACCTGGCGCTCAGCTACGCCGACTACTTCGACCTCATGCCCGGCATGGACGCCACCACGCTCACGTCCTCGCTCGGCTACGACGGCAGCATGACGGAGATGTACAGCGCCTGGGTCTCGGGCTGCGCCGTGGTGATGCTGACCAAGGAGCAGATCCGCTCTGGCCCCGACCTGGTGCCCGTCCTGCGTGACGCCGAGGTCACGGTGCTCTTCTGTCCGCCCGTGCTGCTCACCACGCTCACGCAGAGCCCGGAGGTCGATCTCCCCTATCCGCTGTGCCGCTACGTCGTGCCGGCGGGCGAGGCCTTCCCCAGCGCGCTGGTCGAGCCCTGGACCCGCGCGCGGCGGCAGATCGTCAACACCTACGGCCCCACCGAGGCGAGCACCGACACCAGCCGCCAGACGCTCAGGCCGGGAGAGGCGATCACCATCGGCTCGCCGTTCCCCAACGTGACCTACGTCATCCTCGAGGAGGGGGGCTTGCGCCCGCTGCCCCACGGCGAGATGGGCGAGCTGTGCATCGGCGGGGTGCACGTCGCGCGCGGCTATCGCAACCTGCCCGAGCAGACCGCCCAGAAGTTCATCTCCCACCCGCAGTACGGCCGCCTCTACCGCACCGGCGACAGATGCAAGATCGAGATCGAGACGCAGCGCGTGCACTTCTTCGGCCGCATCGACGCGCAGCTCAAGGTGCGCGGACATCGCGTCGAGGCGCAGGCGGTCGAGGACATCCTGCAGACGCAGTTCAGCGAGATCGAGGCAGCGGTCCTGGACTACCAGAATGAGACCCTGGTCGCCTTCGTCTCCGCGCCCTCGGTCGCCACCGAAGCGGTTTCGGTGGTCGCGCCGGCCCCCGCCGACTGGACTGCCGGGGTGCGCGAGACCCTCGCCAGGCAGCTGCCGGGACCGTCCGTCCCGTCACGGCTGTTCCTCGTCGAGAGGTTCGTCATGAAGGCCGTGTCGGGCAAGATCGACCGCAAGTGCCTGCCGGACCTTTCCGATCTGCTGCAAGGCGCCGAGCCGGAGGCCGAGGCCGTTGCCGGCGCGACACCGGCCGCCACGCGGGGGACCGTGCAGCGGTTCGCCAACGCGCCGGATGCGGACGCGGGCATGACCCCGGAGTGCGAGGAGGTCCTGGCGATCTGCAGGGCGGTGCTCGAGACGCCGCTGGGGCCGGACGACGGCTTCGCGGAGGCTGGCGGCCACTCCATCCTGATCGCGCGCCTGGCCCAGAAGCTGCAGGCGGCGGGATGGGCCGTGTCGGTGCGCGCTCTGCTCAGCGACGCCAACACGGCACGCAAGGTGGCAGGCCGGCCGCGCGCGGCTCAGCAGGCCGTCGCCGCGCCGGCGGCCGGTGCGCACACCCATGCAGGCATCGCCGGACGCGACGAGGCCGCGGCGGAGGTGCTCTCCGTCCCCCTCTTCACCACCCTCCAGGTCCTCTTCACGGTCTTCATCTCCTCCCCGGCCGCGGTGGGGCTGGTTTTCACCCTGGCCTACGTCGAAGTTGGAACGATCTTTTTGACCGCCGGCCTGCCGGAGTTCATCCTTAGCGGTCTTATTATTTACCTGGCAGGGCTGTCCCTGCCTTTCGTCACGCTGCTCTGGGTGATGCTGGTCAAGCGCCTCATGGGCGGTCACGCCTACCGGAACAATGTGACGCCCGGCGTGTACCCGAAGTGGAGCAGGATGCATCTGCGCCTCTGGTGCATCGCCCGGATGGAGACCATGGTGCTCGGCTCGTTGGGTGCCATGTATCGCAGCGCCCCGCTACTGGCGTTTGCGTTGCGCCAGCTCGGCGCGACCGTCGGCCGGAACCTGCAGTGTGCCGTTGACGCCAACCTGTCCGGGCCGCTCGACCTGATCTCGATCGGGGACGACGTCGCCATCCAGACCGGCGCCTACGTGCATACGACGCGATGGGTCGGCCAGGACCTGCACGTCGGACCCATCCGCCTCGAGAGCGGATGCAAGATCGGGATGCGCGCCGGCGTCGCCAACAACGTGACGGTGGGCGAGGGCACCTGGATCACCCCCTTCACCCCCATCCTCACCGATGTGGGCGCACACGAGATGTGGGAGGGGGCGCCCGCGCGTCTGGGCGGCCGCTACACCGAGCTCAAGCGCCCGGCGCGCGTCGACCGGCGCGCGTCTCCGATCTGGCTGCTGGAAACGGCCAACATTCTCTTTCAGGTTCTGGCCGTCCTCTGCCTCAACCTGATACCCACCGCCGTCATCCTGTGGCTTGCGCGCGGCTTGATACCGGCCGGAGAGGCCGAGCTTTCCGACGCGTATTTCAAGGTGACCCCGCTGCCGGAGATCGTCCTGCACCTGAGCGCCTACGCCTTCATTACCGGCTGGGCCAGCGTGGTCGTCATGTCGGTGCTGCAGTGCCTCATCATCCGCTGGACCGCCACCTCGCCGGGGCTCTACCCCTCGCAGGGGCTCAAAGGTGCACTGCTCCTCTATCGCATGGGCATGTTGAACGGCATCCAGACCCGGTGGAACTGGACCATCACCGGCCAGTACCTGCGGGCGCTCGCCGGCATGCGCTTCACCAGGGTGGGCGCCTCGGAGTGCGACCTCATGCACAACGTGGTGCCGGAGCTCGTGAACGCCGACGCGCAGGTGTTCTGGTCCGCCGGCTGCTATGCCAACATGCTCGACTACGGCGCCCGGCACATCACGCTGCGCCAGGTCGACATGCCGCGCAACTTCTTCAGCGGCAACAACTGCGTGGTCGAGCACGGGCAGCTTCCGAGCAACCTCCTCGTGGGCGTATCCACGCCGGCGAGCGACATCGCGTTCAGACGGCAGATGCGCTCCCGGCCCGGCGCGCCGATTACGATAGCCGGATGCCCGCCGATCAAGTTCGCGAGCGCGCCGTCCGACCCGGAGAGCGGGACGCACCGGCCGCCGGGCTTCCCCATCTTCCTGGCGCGGGTCGCCCTCAACGACTTCTTCAGCATCGGCATCCTGCGTATCGTGGAAGCGCTCATCTTCGCGATGCTGTTCCTTTGCCTCTATCGGCAGGGCATCAACGCGGTTGCGAGCGCGGTGGCGGCCTTCGTGCTCACCGAGGCCGGCTTGATGCTCTTGTGCGTCGCGACCAAGAAGGCCCTGGTCGGCAGCGAATGGGGAGCCGATCATGCTACCCCCTTCTGGTCCTGGCAGCACTTCGCCTACTTCTTCGCCCAGGACGCCTTCTTTGCCTGGTGCAGGGGGGCCATGGCATTCTCCGCGGGGACCGTCCTGGCCAACCCCGCCCTGCGCGCGATGGGATGCCGGATCGGACGGCGGACCATCGTCACCCAGCCGCTGCAATGCTTCGACTGGAACGCGGTGAGCTTCGGCAACGACTGCGTGATCGACGGCTTCCTGCAGCTTCACACCTTCGAGAACATGCAGCTGAAGGTGAAGCGCACCCATATCGGCGACGGCTGCACGGTCGCCTTCGGTGCCACGGTCATGGGCGGCGCGATCATCGGACCGGATACAACGCTCCTGCCGCTGTCGCTGACCCTCAAGGAGATGCATCTGCTCACGGCCACCTATGAGGGGAGCCCTGCGGAGCCTGTGGCCGGCTCGATGCCGTTCATCCCCGTCGCGCTGCCGCGGCGCGTCGAAGGACCTGTCGAGCCGATTCGGGAGGCAGCGGAATAGGACCGGAGCACCGGGAGGTGACCGTATCGCATGCCGAGCAACGGGAGCTTTGGGCCAGCGGCCGGGTCACCGATCTTTTCGCCGCCAGCGCGTGCGACTGGACGCCCGAAGGTACTAGGCATGCGGTGCGCGTCCTGCATGCGCCGTTTGCGCGGGACACGCAGGCCTCGAGGCGTTGCGCGGCCGTGCTGTCGGAGGCCGAGGCGCTGAGGGCAGGCCGGTCTGTAACGGAGGAGGGCGCAGCGCATTTCAAGCAACGGCGCGCGTTCCGGCGCTACTGCGGGGCACTGGCGCTCGGATCGTCGCGTCCTCTCGGTGAGATTGACTTCAAGGAGACTGAGAAGGGGCGTCCGTACCTCGCCGAGGCCCCGGACCTCTGGTTCAGCTTCTCCTCCTGCCGGCTCGGTTTTCTCGGGGCATGGTCATCGACCCACGCAATCGGCGTCGATCTTGAGGATCGCACAAGGCCCCTGGAGGCCGTTGAGCTGGCGCAGCAGTACTTCCTCGAAGCCGAGGCGAAGGCCGTGGCAGGGGCGGACGCGCCGGCTCGCCTGGCGCTGTTCTTCAAGCTCTGGACCCTCAAGGAGGCCGCGCTGAAGTCGATTGGCGAAGGACTGCCCTTCGGCCTCGACGCCTTCGGCTTCGAGCTGACGCCGGCTTTGATCATCGTTCGGGCGCCGCATGACCACGGCGGACCGGAACGCTTCGACCCCCATATCATCGAGCACGCCGACACCTGCGCCGCGCTCGTCATCCGCAGCGCATCCCCGCTGGGGACGTGAGTTTGGCTGGTGAGCTACTGGTGAGCGCCAACGCGGATCCCCCCCCAGCGGGGAGGGGTTAGGGGTGGGGGGACTCCCGACCTCGAATGTTCTGCAATCCCCCCCACCCTGTCCCTCCCCCACAAGGGGGGAGGGGACGTTGTGGCTCGCTCCGTTTCGTCCAACGAGGGTCGGCGCAGCCGGTGAGCGGCTGACAACGGTGGTGGCCGGCTTCCAGAGCGACACCCAGCGTAGCGCCAACGCGGCGGCCCTGTTGCGCATCGGGCCGATGCGATGTCTGGTAGGCAATCTCGCCCGTCGAGCGCCCGCCAATGGACTGATGGCGCATGGGCAGCGACGTTGGCGTCCCTGGGCATGGTGCAAGAAACGAGGACCCCCACAATGAGCAAGCCGGCCGCCAAGGGCTCGCGCAGCGGAGCCATCGGGCGCGTGCAGGACTACATCGACAAGGGCGAGCTTGAGGCCGAGCTCGCCCGGCGCGTTGCGATCAGGACCGAGAGCCAAAAATTCCCCGATCCGGCCGCGCTCGCCGAGTGCCGCCGCTACCTGGACAGCGAAATGATGCCCGCCTTCGCCGCCATGGGTTTCACGTCCAGAGTCTATGACAACCCGATCGAGGGGCAGGGCCGGGTGCTGCTCGCCACGCGCCTCGAAAGCGCTGAGCTGCCGACGGTGCTCGGCTACGGCCACGGCGATGTCGTGCGTGGGATGGAGGACCAGTGGACCAAGGGCAACGGACCGTGGGTGACGGCGCGCGACGGCGACCGCCTCTATGGCCGCGGCACCGCCGACAACAAGGGCCAGCACACCATCAACATGGCCGCGCTGCGGGCCGTCATGGCCGAGCGGGGCGGCAGGCTCGGGTTCAACGCGAAGTTCATGATCGAGATGGGCGAGGAGGCCGGCTCCAAAGGCCTGAAGGAGCTGGTGCAGCGCCACAAGGCCGACTTCGCTGCCGACGTCTTCATCGCCTCGGACGGGCCTCGCGTCAGCCAGGACCGGCCCACGCTCAGCCTCGGCTGCCGCGGCGCCCGCAACTTCGACCTGGAGGTCGATCTGCGCGAGGGCGGCCATCACTCCGGCAACTGGGGCGGCCTCCTCGCCAATCCGGGCTTCATCCTGGCGCACGCGCTCGCCTCCATCGTCGGGCCGGGCGGCGAGCTGCTGATCGACGAGCTCAAGGCGCCGCCGATGTCGGCGGCTGTCAAGGCGACGCTTGCCGACATCGAGATCGATGGCGGCAAGGGGGGCCCAACGGTGGACGAATGGTGGGGCGAGCCGGACCTGAAGCCGGCCGAGCGCGTCTACGCCGCCAACACGTTCAACATCCTCGCCTGCTGGTGCGGTACGCCGGGCCGGCCGGTCAACGCCATCCCGCCGAAGGCCGTCGCCAACTGCCAGCTGCGCTTCGTCGCCGGCACCAAGGCGGACGACATCGTTCCGGCGGTCGAGCGCCATCTGCGCGCCAAGGGCCACACCCACGTCAGGGTGCTGCCGCCGCCCGCCGCCAACGACGGCCAGTTCTCGGCGAGCCGCACGGAGCCCGACCATCCCTGGGCGGCGTTCGTGCAGGGCTCGCTGCAGCGCTCGTCGAACCGCAAGCCGGCGGTCATCCCCTCCATGGGCGGCTCCATCTGCAACGACATCTTCACCGACGACCTCGGCTTGCCGGCAATCTGGCTCCCGCACTCCTATGCCTCCTGCTCCCAGCACTGGCCGGACGAGCACATCCTGATGCCCCTGTCGCGCAGCGCGCTGGAGCTGATGGCGGGCCTGTACTGGGACCTCGGCGAGGGCGGCACGCCGGGCAGACAGTAGGGTGCAATGCGCGAAAAGCGAGATTGCACCGATACGGCCCTCCCAGCCGACGCCGATCGCATTGCGGCGGGGCCGGCTGGTGCCTTATTCGCCCAGAGTGCGCCATAGCGTTCGAAAGGCATGCGACAGAAGGTAGTAGAGGCCCAGCATCATCGGCCAGAACAACAGACCGTAGAAGGCATCGCGGTTGCGATGCCAGAAGCGTCGCCATGAGTTGGGCCTGCCGATTCGCCTTAGTAACGCTTCAAACTCAGCATCGGTCTCTACACGAATTCTATCCCGATCACCAATGACGCGACCGTCAGGGTAAAGAATCACAGATTCCAAGACATCAGGATGTG
>JBAPMW010000412.1:0-4718 GCA_049278815.1 Hyphomicrobiaceae bacterium | reverse complement strand
GCTTTCTGATCTCACTTTCGGGCCTTGCCGCCGCCCTCATCAGGGCGTTGAAATTGAACAAAAACGGCTGATCGAGGACGGCGACGAGAGGCACCTTGTAGGAGAACTGGTGGGCAGCCGTCATGGCGATATCGACGGCGCCGGACGATACGGCGTCAACGACGTGCTCGTCCTTGTACAACTGCGCGTTGTCGAAAATCTCGATGGCGATGCCGTTCTCAGACTTCCGCTCCACCTCCTCCTTGAAGCGCTTCAAGCTGCCGCCGAAGATGGGATTGGCGAGCGGGAACTGCAGATTGGCCTTGAGCCTGACCTCTTGGGCGCCTGCCTCTGGTGCCGCAAGCAGAGCCGACACGAGCAATATGCTAAGCCAATGTTTCTTCATGACGCCCACCCGCATCCTTCTCATTCCGTCAAAAGCGATCTCACGAGAAAGCAATTGTAGCCGCGCTCCATCCCGCCGCAAAGCGGGTCGTCTCGTCCCACATTGGCGGGAAGCAGGAGCGTCCGTCGGTGTCGAGCGGGCAACTTGTGAGTGTCACCCTCCGCGCGAGGTGTCGGCAGGGTGCGACAGGGCTGCCTGCACGGGCTTGAACGAGGAGCGCCGGCTGTGTGGCTTGTGCCATCTTGCCTTCGGGGCCTGCCGGCGCGAAAACGTCGCGGCAAGGGTGCGAGAGGTCGATAACCAGCGAGGGGCACCATGAGTGCGATGAAACCGCCTGCACACCTGCAACCGCTGCCCACAGAGGCCACCGCCAAGACTGAACCGGCCAGGGTGGGCAGCTTCCCTGCCGTGCGGATGCGCCGCAACCGGCGCACGGCCTGGTCGCGGCGGCTGGTGGCGGAGAACGCGCTGACGCCCGCCGACCTCATCTGGCCGATCTTCGTGGTGGAAGGCCGCGGCGTGCGCCAGGCCGTGCCCTCCATGCCCGGGGTGCACCGGCTGAGCGTCGACGTGGCGGTGGAGGCGGCCGATGAGGCAGCGAGCCTCGGCATACCGGCGGTGGCGCTGTTCCCCTATACCGATCCGAAGCTGCGCACCGACGACGGGCGCGAGGCGCTGAACCCGGAGAACCTCGTCTGCACCGCCACCCGCGCCATCCGCGCCTCCAAGGCCGATGTGGGCGTGCTGCTGGATGTCGCACTCGACCCCTACACCAGCCACGGCCACGACGGCCTGATGCAGGAGGGCGAGATCGTCAACGACGCCACCCTGGAGATGCTGGTGCGCCAGGCGCTGGTGCAGGCCGAGGCCGGCTGCGACATCATCGCGCCGTCCGACATGATGGACGGCCGCGTCGGCGCCATCCGCACGGCGCTGGAGGCCCACGGCCACGCAAGCGTGCAGATCATGGCCTACGCCGCCAAGTACGCCTCGGCGTTCTACGGGCCGTTCCGGGACGCGGTGGGCTCCTCGGCCACCCTGGTCGGCGACAAGCGCACCTACCAGATGGACCCCGCCAACTCCGACGAGGCCCTGCGCGAGGTGGCCCTCGACATCGCCGAGGGCGCCGACATGGTGATGGTCAAGCCCGGCATGCCCTATCTCGACATCGTGCGCCGCGTGAAAGACAGCTTCGGCATGCCCACCTTCGCCTACCAGGTCTCCGGCGAGTACGCGATGCTGATGGCCGCCGCCCAGAACGGCTGGCTCGACGGCGACAAGGCGATGCTGGAGAGCCTCACCGCCTTCAAGCGGGCCGGGGCGGACGGGGTCCTCACCTATTTCGCACCGCGGGTGGCGCGGCTGTTGAAGAAAAGCGAGTAGCGAATAGCGAATAGCGAGTAGGGCACACGGCGGCGCTTTGGCTCTATTCGCTACTCCCTATTCGCTATTCGCTCTCTCGTGTTGCATAGGCGAAGACCGCACACCGCACCGCCACTTGCTTGCACGGGGGCCCCTCCCCTATCATCGCGCGTGATCGCTGGTACGCGTGTGCAGGTTGCCGATGACCGAGCAGAGGAAGCATTTCCCGGAGTTCTACGTCACGGCGCCGCAGCCCTGCCCGTATCTGCCGGGGCGGCTGGAGCGCAAGCTCTTCACCCACCTCACCCACGAGAAGTCGCCGGTCCTGGTCGACAACCTGCTGCGCGGCGGCTTCCGGCGCAGCCAGAACATCGCCTACATGCCCTATTGCGAGGGCTGCCAGGGCTGCGTGTCGGTGCGGGTGCTGGTGGACGCCTTCGAGCTCACCCGCTCCATGCGGCGCGTCCTGGAGGTGAACCGCGATCTCGCCGCCCAGCGCAAGCAGGCCACCCCCACCTCCGAGCAGTACGCGCTGTTCCGCGCCTACATCGACACCCGCCACGCCGACGGCGGCATGGCCGACATGTCGGTGCTCGACTACGCCATGATGGTGGAGGACAGCATCATCGACACCTTCATGACCGAGTACCGCCTCGCGGGGCCCGTCAGCCCAGGTCGTCATGGGCCGGCCGCGCGCCAGCCGCTGGTGGCCGCCGCCCTGTGCGACCGCCTCTCCGACGGCATCTCCATGGTCTACAGCTTCTACGACCCGGAGGCGGTGAAGCGCGGCCTCGGCACCCACATGATCCTCGACCACATCGCCCACGCCAGGACGCTGGGCCTGCCCTACCTCTACCTCGGCTACTGGATCAACGGCTCCCCCAAGATGGGCTACAAGCAGCGCTTCCAGCCGCAGGAGCGGCTCACGTCCGGTGGGTGGCAGTTGGCGTGATGGGTCCGAAGGGGTCAGACCCTGCGGGTCTGACCCCTTGCCGCTACCGTCGAAATGAGCTCGCATGTGCCCGTGCCGGCGAGATGATCCTTGCGCTGCGCAAAGTACCAGGTCGTTGATCGATACCGACGATCTTGCGTGGGCAGAGCCCTACGTCGAGCAGGCGCGCGCCTCGGTTGCACGCGGAGACGTCATCCCCGGCGAGGAATTCTTCAAGCGGCTGGAAGACAGGCTCGACAAGCTCCGCGCGCGATGACACGGCTCGTCGTCACTGAGGACGCGGCCGTGCAGCCGCAGCGTCTCGGCCGGATGCTCGGCGGCACGCCGCCGCTCGCTCTTGCAGGAGATGAAAATCTCGCCGCTGTCGCTGTCCATGGTCCCCGAACGCAAAGTAGGTTGGGTCGAGCGCCAGCGAAGACCCAACGCAATAAAGAGCTGTGCGCTTGTGAATGCGTTGAGTCTGCGCTTCGCTTGACCCAACCTACACCCCCCTCAATAAATCGTCTCCTTCAGCCGCCGCGGATAGGCCGCGTCGTAGGCGGCGCCGTCGATGCTGCCTTTGCTCAGCGCCTCCAGGATCTCGCCCGTGCTCGGCAGCTCGGAGCGGGCGATCTGCGCGTCGGCGCTCCACAGGCGCGAGCGCACCAGGGCCTTGGGGCAGTGGAAGTAGATGCGCTCCACGGTCACCACCAGCACGGTCCTTGGCGCCTTCTCGCGCATGGCGAAGCTGGCGCACAGCTCCGGGTCGGTGGCGATCTCGGCGCGACCGTTGATGCGCAGGGTGTTGCCGATGCCAGGGATCATGAACAGCAGGGATATGCGGGGGTCGCGCACCAGATTGCGCAAGGCATCGACGCGGTTGTTGCCGCGGCGATCCGGGATCAGCACCGTCCTGGCGTCGCGTACCCTCACGAATCCCGGCGGATCGCCGCGCGGGCTGCAGTCGAGCCCCTCCGGCCCGACGGTGGCCACCACCACGAACGGCGCCTTGCCGATGAAGGCCTTGTAGTGGTCGGAGATGCAGTCGATCTCCTTGACAACCGCAGCCTCGACCGGCTTGCCGTAGAGGGCATCGAGCTGCTCCTCGGTGGTGATGCGGTGCACGGGTCCCTCCGGCGGGGCCAGACCCTGCGGCCCGGCGAAGGCCGGCGCTGACCCCATGTCACTGGCAACTGGCATGTCACTGGCGCGAGAGTATCCTGCATGCACGGCCCGGCCAAGGCGCAGCCGCACAGGTCCCGCATCGAAGCAGCCGCTTGGCCGAGCCACGTCGTCGCAGGCGTGGGGCCAGACCTGTCCCGCACCCGCCGGCGTCTGCCCTGAAATCGCACTCAGAACGAAATTCACGGGCGTAGGTTGGGTCGAGCTGTCACGGGGCGATCTTGATCTTGCCGAGCCCCGAAAGAATGAGCCCGATCGAAGCGAGAATGATGAGCCAGCCCCCGGCGCCGAAGTAGACGCTCAGGAAGTCGAGGATGGACAGCCCCATCTGCTTGCCGAGCTCGCGGCCCATCTTGGCGATCTCGCCGGTCGCGGACTGCGCGATTCCCAGTCCGACCACGCCGGGAAGCAGGACGCACAGCAGGATATTGGCCACGCCGAAGGCGAGCTGTCGCCGCTTGCTGACCGCTCCCGCAAGACCGCTCCACAGGAGGAGGCCCGCCATCACGGGGATCAAATAGATCGCATAGGCCAGCACGGGGACCGCCGTGGCGCCCACAACGGAGCCCAGCTGCCGGAAGAGCGTAGGCAGCGAGAAGACATTGATCGCGATGAGGTGACCCGATCCCGAGAACGGCAGGATGCAACCGAGAATAACGATGCCTGCAAGCACCATCGGCAGGTAACGATCCGTAGCGGGATTCATGAACTAGAGCGCTTTCCACTCGATGTGGATCGCGCCGGGACCTGTCTTCGGAAAGGTGCGTCGTGCGCCCCTTTGCAGAGCACTCGACGAGGATTGTGAGGGGAAGAGAGAGCCACGGCGCCCCCTCCCCTGGATGGGGAGGGGTCGGGGGT
>JBAPMW010000411.1:0-3285 GCA_049278815.1 Hyphomicrobiaceae bacterium | reverse complement strand
CGCCCTGACGGGCGCCCGCGGCGCCGTGATGACGTCGGTGGGTGGGACACGCGACGCGCACACCGCGCCGAAACTGGTACCGCATGCACGTCCAGGTCCTGGCGCGATCCACATCGAGTGGAAAGCGCTCTAGGCTTCCCCCGCGACGATCCTGGCCAGCTCGTCGAGCTTAACCTTGCCCATGACGTTCCTGGGCAGCTCGGCCAGAAACACCACGTCGCGCGGATGCTTGAAGCGCGCCAGCCGGCCCTCGAAGTGGGCAAGGACGGCCTCGCGCGAGACGGCTGCATCGGCCACCACGGCCGCGACCGGCACCATGCCCCAGCGTGCATCCGGCCGCCCGATTACCTGGCACTCGCGGATGCCCGGCAGCTCGCGCAGCACACGCTCCACCTCGGCGGGGTAGATGTTCTCACCGCCGGAGACGATGACGTTCTTGATCCGGTCCTTGAACCAGAAGCGGCCCTCGGCGTCGAATTCGGCAATGTCGCCGGAGCGGAACCACCCCTCGGCGAACGCCTTGGCCGTCGCCTCCGGATCGTTCCAGTAGCCGCCGGCCACATGCGCGCCGCGCACCAGCACCTCGCCGGGGACGCCGGGGCCGACATCGGCGCCCTTGGCATCGACCACGCGCACTTGCGTGTGGAGCCCCACGCGGCCCATGGAGCCGACGCTGTCGCAGGCCTCTTGGATGCGCTGGTAGACGGCAACCGGGGCCGTCTCGGTGGAGCCGTAGATCTGGATCACCGGCACGCCGCGGGCATGGAACGCCTCGATCATGCCGGTCGGCACGGCCATCGAGCCGGTGGCGACGGCGCGCAGGCAGGTGAGGTCGGCGGCGGTCCATGCGGGATGGCCGAGCACCGCCGAGATGGTCGCGGGCACCAGCACCGTGAGGGTCGGCCGGTCGGCGGCGAGGGCCGCAAGGAAGGCGCCAGGGTCGAAGCGGTCGTGCAGGGTGACGGTGGCGCCCACCTTCAGGGCCGGCGTGGTCTGGATGTTGAGGCCGCCGACGTGGAACATGGGCAGCACGGTGAGGATGTGGTCGCGCACCGTCATGTCGTGCATGTGGACGGCGTTGGCGGCGTTGATCTCCAGCGCCCTCTGGCTGAGCACCGCCCCCTTGGGGCGTCCGGTGGTGCCCGAGGTGTAGACGAGGAGCAGCGGGTCGTCGAGACGGCCTGCGTGGCCCGGCGCCGCCCCCGCGGCGGCGATGAGGTCGTAGAGCTCGGGCGCCTGCCCGCCGGCGCCGCCGCTGAGCACCAGCCGGCAGCCGTCGGGCACTGTCTCAGGCCCAAGCGCCGCGGCGAGCCCGGCCTGGGCGAACAGCGCCTTGGCGCCGGCGTTGCGCAGGATGAACGCGTGCTCCGGGGCCGCCAGGCGCCAGTTGAGGGGCACCAGCATCAGGCCGCAGCGGGCCGCGGCGAACAGCAGTCCCAGCATGTCGGGGTGATTGAGCCCCAGCCAGGCGATGCGGTCGCCGCGCCGCAGGCCAAGCTCGCCGTGGAGCATGGCGGCGACCCGTTCGATGCCGTGGGCGAGGTCAGAGTAGGAGAGCGTCTGCCCCTGGAAGCGAACGGCGGTCCTGCCGGGAAAGAAGCCCGCGTGCCGCTCGATCCAGAGGGAGATGTCGCCGGGGGTGTTGCTCATGAGTCAGATCGTGAGATGGTGAGTGGTGAGATGGTGAGATGGTGAGTATGGGTTGGGACGTGAGGCACGCGTGATCCGACCTCGACGGTTGCCTGGCGGTACCGGCGTGTTTCTCCGATCTCATCCCAGCATCTCATGTCGGCGGAGCTCACGTCGGTTGGCTGAATTAGGGTTCCCGAATCACGTGTTCCACCTGAATCTCACCATCTCACTATCTCACCACTTCATTCGTCCGTCTCGCCGGGCTCGTACAGCGCCTCCCGGCCGATGCGGTCGAGGCAGATCTCGGCGGTCCACGGCAGCATCAGCGAGCCGCAGCGGCTGTCGCGATAGAGGCGTTCCAGGGGCAGCGTCTTCAGCATGGACTGGCCGCCGCAGGTGCGGATGGCGAGCTGGGCCAGCGCGTTGCAATTCTCCATCACCGTATGCTGGGCGGCGTAGGCGCGCAGCACCTGCTCTTTCGTCGGGTCGGCGCGCGCCTCGCTGATGGCCTGGAACCACAGCGCCTTGGTCTGCTGCAGCATCAGGAACATCTGCGCGATGGCCACCTGCTTGGTCGGAAACTTGCGGCGCTTCTCGGTGCCGGTGCCGGGGATCTCGCCGCGCAGGTACTTGACGGTGAAGTCGAACGCCGCCTGGGCGATGCCCATGTAGGTCGGCGTCAGCGTCATGAACATGTGCGGCCGCCGCGAGGCGGCCTGGTAGTAGACGCCGCGCGGCATCAGCGCGGCGTCGTCGTCGACGAGGACGTCCTTGAGGAGGAGGGTGCGCGAGACGGTGCCGCGCATGCCGAGCGGGTCCCAGTCGCCGACCACCTGCACGCCCTCAGCCGTGGCCGGGACGGCGATGTACATGGTATCGCGCCGCGACGGCGGCTGGCCGGGTTTCGTCTCGCCGCACAGGATGCCGTAGTAGTCGGCCGAGCCGGAGAGCGAGGCGAAGATCTTCTTGCCGTTGATGAGCCAGCCCCCGTCCACGCGCCTGGCCGAGGTGGAGAACGGTGCGGCGCCCGCCGCAGCGGCGCCGCCCTCCGAGAAGGGCTGGGCGTAGATGGCGCCGTCCTTGACGATGCGCGCGTAGTGGATGGCGCGGCGGCGGTTGTGCTCGGCGCGGTCCGCCTCGCTCATGGTGAGGTCGTCCGCTAGCGGACCGGACCACAGGCACGAGCACACGTGCATGTTGTAGGTCAGCGCCGTGGCGCCGCAGTAGCGGCCGATCTCGGCCGCCGTCGTCATGTAGGCGCGATAGCCGGCGCCGAGGCCGCCGTGCTCCTTGGGCACCGCGATGCCCAGCAGACCGACGTCGCGCATGTCGTGGTAGTTCTCAGTGGGGAAGCGCGCGTCGCGGTCGTACTCGGCCGCGCGCGGGGCGAAGCGCGCCTTGCCGAGGCGGCGCGCCAGCGTGTTCAGGCGCGCCTCCTCCTCGCCGATGCCGAAGGCGGCGGCATCGAACATCGGCGCGTCGATGTCGATCTTGTCGAGGTCCAGGAGTGTCATGACGGACTCACTGTAGGTTAACATGAAAGACCGGGTTGCTGGGCACGCGCGGGAAGGCGCCGGCGACCTGGATCTTTCGCCAGCCTATAGCACGTTCGGCTGAGGCCGCGTCAGCGGGTGGCAGCGCTGGCGGGCAGGT
>JBAPMW010000410.1:0-1532 GCA_049278815.1 Hyphomicrobiaceae bacterium | reverse complement strand
CTGCCGGACGACGCGCCGGCCGCGGTGCGCGGGGATTTCCCCGACTGGCTCACGCCGTCGTTCGAGCGGGCCTTCGCCGCGGCGGCCGCCGAGGAGGGGGCCGCGCTGGCGAGCCGGGCGCCGGTCGATCTGCGCGTCAACGGGCTCAAGGCCGACCGGGAGAAGGTGATCAAGGCGCTCGCCCGCTTCTCGCCGGTCCCTACCCCCTATTCGCCCATCGGCGTCCGCCTGCCCGTCCCGGAGGGTGCGGGGCGAACCCCCAATGTCGAGGCCGAGACCGGCCATGGCAAAGGCTGGTACGAGGTGCAGGACGAAGGCTCGCAGATCGCCGCACTGATGGCGGACGCCGGTCCGCGCAAGCAGGTGCTGGACCTGTGTGCCGGCGGCGGCGGCAAGACGCTCGCCTTCGCCGCGGCCATGCGCAACACCGGCCAGGTCTACGCCTACGACGACGACGCCCAGCGCCTGCGGCCGATCTTCGAGCGCCTGAAGCGGGCAGGCGCGCGCAATGTCCAGGTCTTGACCGCCGGCGACACGGCCGCGCTGCGGGCGCTCGGTCCGCGCTTCGATGTGGTCTTCATCGACGCCCCCTGCACGGGCACCGGCGCCTGGCGCCGCCGCCCGGATGCCAAGTGGCGGCTGAAGCCCGCCAATCTCACGCAGCGGGTCGAGGAGCAGCGGGCGCTGCTTGAGCAGGCGGTGCCGCTGGTGAAGCCGGGCGGCAGGCTCGTCTACGTCACCTGCTCGGTGCTGCCGGAGGAGAACGGCGACCAGATCGCCGCGCTCAGGGCCAGCCATCCCGAGCTGGCCATGCTGCCGTGGCGTGAGGCGTGGGCCGGCGTGGGCGGGGAGCCGCCAAGCTCGGCCGCAGGCGACGACGCGCTCCTGCTGACACCGGCACGACACCACACCGACGGGTTCTTTGTTGCGCTGCTAACCCGCGCGGCGTAGGGCGGATTAGCGAAGCGTAGTCCGCCGTTGCACCGGACTTGGCGGATTACGGGCTTCGCCCTAACCCGCCCAACGGGCCCATGCGGCGAGACGCCCTTGCGGTCGGGTGCCGCCGTCCACAGATAAGTGTTTGACAGGGGCGGGCGCCGGACTAAGGATCGGCGCCATTGGGGCTGAAGAGGTTTCGCCGCGAATTCCAGGACTGCGCCGTCATGCGCGCTATCGCCAGCCCGCCACAGCGGCCGTTGCGGCTGGCAACGAAGAGGACAGCTGTCCCATCATGGTCATCGCTACGAGCAAGCCGAAGCGCCCGAGGCGCTTGGCCACGCGCTCCTGTCTGGGTCCGGTTGCCGACCTGGAGGCGCACCTTCCCGAGGAGTGGTGGCGCAAGCTCTTCAACGCGCTCTACGTCAAGACCGACGGCGACGTGGTCGAGAACCTGGAGAACACGCGGCGCGAGGTGGACTTCATCGTCGCGGCGGCGGCGGTGCAGCCGCATAGCCATATCCTCGACCTGTGCTGCGGCCAGGGCCGGCACTGCCTGGAGCTGGCCAGGCGCGGCTTCAAGCACGTGATGGGGC
>JBAPMW010000409.1:0-3248 GCA_049278815.1 Hyphomicrobiaceae bacterium | reverse complement strand
CCTCCGACAGCGGCCGTTCCGGGTCCGGCGGCAGCCGGCCCGGCGGCGCCTCGCCGATCCTGTCGATCTCGATGAGCGGCAGCCCCGCGACCGCCTGGCCCTGGCAGTGCGCCGCCCATTCCGCCGGCGAGCGCAGCATGGTGGCCACCAGCCCGGCCTCGGCCGCGGCCGTCTCGAACGGCTCGGCCTGCCAGCTGAGGAGCGCCCGTTGCACCGCCTCGCGGTCGTAGGCGCAGCCGAGCAGCCTGAGGATGCCGTCGCGGTGGTGCGGGAAGTTGGTGTGGAGCCGCACCTTGCGGCCGTCGCCGGTAGCATAGACGCCGGCGATCTTGTCCCACGCCGGTCCTGGCGGCCGGCCGTCGAGGCGCATGTAGCGCTCGCTGCGAAACTCCATGGCCGCATGCCGCATATCGACGGCAACGGTCTGCTCCCGCCCGGTGCGCAGCCGCCAGACCTCGGCCGCGGCCAGCCCGGCGGCGGCAATGGTGGCCTGCGCGACCGTCCCGACCTTGAACGACGACGGCAGCACGGGATCGGCGCCGGTGAGCGCGACGCGCCCGAGCGCGGCCTCCTCGCCCCCGCCCACGGCCCACAGGTTCGCCAGCACCCGATCGGGCGATGCACCGTCGCGCCGCATACCCATGGCTCGTGCTCCTGGAAGAAGCGAATAGCGAATAGCGTATACCACGAGCCGCCCTACTCGCTATTCGCTACTCGCTATTCGCTCTTTCCAAGGGCCTCAGCCGGACGTTGCCACCACGAAGAACGCGATGGCAGCCGCGGTGGCGAGGAGCAGCAGGACGAGCGGATCGCGGAAGTTCCCCATGACGCCAGAACGCCAGGCCCCGGCTGGGGTTCCGAACGTGGCCAGGGCTGCCGACACGAGGGGCGGTCACCCGCAGCTTGGATGTTGCGCGGCGGCTGGGGCCGGCTCGCTGTGCCCGGCTGAGGAGCCCGGCAGCGAGGAATTCTTCTTCTGAGGGAGTAGGGAGTAGGGAATAGGGCAGACGGCGCCGTTCCTACTCCCTACTCTCTATTTCCAAGGTGAAGAGGCTTGATCTATCAGCACTTTTCCGCGACCCTGACGGTGCGGCCGAGCAGCGGCTGCCAGCCTCGCGGCGCCCGTGCGCAACCCGGACGGCGACGCGGGCCGGCCCGCGCTATACAGCACCACCGTTCAATCCCGGCCTACGCAAGGTCCGCACCAGACGGAGACCACCGATGCGCATTGGGGCACTGGCATGGCTTGCGATGGCGGCGCTCGCCGCGGCCGCGCTGGAAGGGGCGGGGCGCGAGCGGGCGTGGGCGGAGGGTGCCATTGCGGTCGGCTCCACCGGCGATGTCGTGCGCTACGGCATCGCCTTCGGCGTTGCGGTGGACGTATCCAAGGACATGGCCGGCGAGATCGCCGTCAAGCGCTGCCGCACGTTCGAGGCCCGCAAAGCCGCCGAGCGCTGCCAGGTGGTCGCCACGTTCAGCGGCGAGTGCTTCGCCATCGCCTACGACCCCACGCCCGGCACGCCGGGCGCAGGCTGGGGCGTCGGCCCCGACCAGCTGGCGGCCAACCAGAAGGCGGTCGCCATGTGCGAGCAGGCCGCCGGCCCGGCGCGCAAGGGCTACTGCCAGGTGGAGCGCTTCGGCTGCGACACCACCGGACCCAAGCCGGCGCCCAAGCCCGACGCGAAGCCCGATGCCCCCGACACCGATGCCAAAGCCGTTCCGGACACCAAGGACGCCAAGGAGGCGAAGGACACCAGCGAGGCGGCAAAAAAGGCCAAGGATGCCAAGGCGGTGAAGGACGCGAAGGATCCCAAGGACGCAAAGGCCACCGGGAACGGCAAGGCCACCGAGGCGATGCATGACGCCAAGGCGGCGAAGGACACCAAGGCCAACACCGTGTCGGTGGCACCGCCTCCGCCCTCGACCCAGCCGGCACCTGGGCCGAGGACGGTGACCGGTCCTGCCGAGGCCAAGGGGCGCAGCCCGGCTGCACCTTTGCTGCCCGTTCTGGCCCTGGCGGGCGTAGGGCTTGCCTATGCCGTGGGCCAGCACCTGCGGGGACGGCTGAAGGACGGCCTGGCCGAACGGCAGATCCTTACGGGCGGCGCCCTCGCTGTTGCCGCCGCCATCGCAGTCAAGCTGATCGACATGTCCGGAGCCAGCGCGACGGTGGCTGCCGCGCTGGCCGGGCTCATTGCGCTCGGGGCCGCGCTTCTCGCCTGAGTCCAGCCATGGAGGCGGCAGGGTCGCCATGGGTCGGCGTTGCACCGCCGCAACAATGCGGCCGGGAGACGCCGCCAGCCTGCTCCCGCATGCACGATATCGCTTCCGCCAACCCGGCCGATTCCCCTATGGTGCTCGAATTTCGCGTTCTGCGGGCGCCGACAGACGCCGCAGGCGCGGTTCCGAGGGGGACGACGAGACATGAGCCGTAGCTTGCAGGCGCTGGCGTTTGCCGGTCTTTGCGCGTTCTCGCTGCCCGCCGCGGCTGAGACCCAGATCAGCGTCTTCGGCGGCGCGAACTGGAACCTCAGCAGCGACGTGACGGTCTCGGGGACGGGTCCGAGCGATGGTACCCAGTCGATTGACTGGGATGGGGGGGCGTTCGACATGCCGCCCTACTGGGGCGTGCGCGGGGTTTACTGGCTGGGCTCCGCACCGAACTGGGGTTTTGCCATCGACTACGCCCACCAGAAGGCCCTTGCCGATCTGGGCGGCGCCGCTGGCGCCACCTTCGACAGGCTGGAGTTCACGGACGGCAACAACATTCTGCTGTTCGAGGTCCTCTATCGCTTCAACCCCATGATGAACGGCACGCTGGTGCCCTATGTCGGAGCCGGCCTCGGTGTAGCGATCCCGCACGTGGAGGTGACGCTGACCACCGGCGACAAGACTTTCGAGTACCAGCTCGCCGGCATGGCGGCGCAGGTTCTGGCCGGTCTGGAGTATAAGCTCAACGAGAAGTGGTCGCTGTTCACCGAGGCCCGGCTCAGCTACTCGCAGATCGATGCCGATCTGGCAGGCGGTGGCTCTCTCGAGACGGACCTGTGGTCGCCGCAGCTCGCCATCGGCCTCAGCTACCGGTTCTGACGGCCGGGCCGGTCGCCGAGTTGGCGTTTTCCGGCCGGCAGTTTCCTCTGCAACGCAAGATGGCGTGCCCAAGCGGTAAGCTTTCGGCGCGCGTTGGTGCATTTGCGTTAGGCATGTCTGCCCAAGGATTGCCCCAGCGCCGTGCAAAGGCCTAAAAT
>JBAPMW010000408.1:0-5308 GCA_049278815.1 Hyphomicrobiaceae bacterium | reverse complement strand
CACCTCGCGCTGGTGGACCTGCCGTTCGCCTTGCCCACCGCCGTGGCGGGCATCTCGCTCACCGCGCTCTACGCCAGGAACGGCTGGCTCGGCCAGCACCTGGAGCGGCTTGGCATCAAGGTTCCTTTTACGCCCCTCGGCGTGCTCGTGGCGCTCATCTTCGCGCGCTGGCCGTGGAGCCCCGTGTTCTCCTCCTGGACGAGCCGTTCGGCTCGCTGGACGCCAAGGTGCGCAAGGAGCTGCGCCAGTGGCTGCGGCGCCTCCACGACGAGATCCACATCGCGTCGATCTTCGTCACCCACGACCAGGACGAGGCCATGGAGGTCGCCGACCGCGTGGTCCTCATGAACAGGGGCCGGGTGGAGCAGACCGGGCTGACACAGGAGGTCTACGAGAGCCCCGTGACGGCCTTCGCCTGCAGCTTCCTGGGCGCCGTCAACCAGCTGCCCGGCCGCGTCGACGGCGGTGCCCTGCGCATCGGCGACGCCACCGTTCCGCTTGCCGAGCGCTGCGGCGCGGACGGAGGGGAGGACGTGATTGCATATGCACGGCCGCACGATCTCGACATCGTGGTCGACGGCGATGCGCGCGAGGGGCTGCCCGCCTCGGTGAGGCGCGTGCTCGTCAGCGGCGCCATCGCGCGCGTGGAGCTGATGGGCGCAGCCAGAGTGGACGGCGACACGGCCCCGCCGCCGCGCTTCGAGGTGGAGCTGACGCGCGAGCGGCTGGCTCAGCTCAACCTCCAGCCCGGTCAAGCCGTGCGCTTGACATCGTCACGGCTCAAGGTGTTCCCGCTGGAGCGCCAGAGCTGATGGGTGTGCTGAGCGGCGTGTGAAGCAGGATGCCGGGCCGCTGCGCGGTGCGCCGGACCTTCGGGCCTAGCCTCCATTTTGGCCGTCGTGGCGTTGACATCGGCCATCACAGCCGCCTTGACCACCTTCTCAGGCAGCGCCGGCGAGCATAGCTCGATGAAGCGGTAGGCGTAGGTGCGCAGGTAGCTGCCGCGCCGCACGGCGATGACCGTGGTGTTAGGCTCGAACAGATGGCCGGTGTCGATCAGCTTGAGCGGCGCATCGCGCTTGGCGTGGTAGGCCATCGCCGCAATGATGCCGACGCCCAGGCCCAGCTCCACATAGGCCTTGAGCACGTCGGTATCCATGGCCGACATCACGATGTCGGGCGTCAGACCGGCGTCGGCGAAGGCGCGGTCGATGTTGCCGCGGCCGGTAAAGCCCTCGTGGTAGGTGATGATCGGCCACTCGCTGAGCGCCTCCAGCGTGAGCGGCTCGGCCCGGTTCAACGGGTGCTCCTTGGGCACGACGACGCCGTGCTGCCAGCTGTAGAACGGGAAGGCGATGAGGGAGGCCACGGTGCGCAGCGTCTCCGTGCAGATACCGATGTCGGCCTCGCCCCCGGATAGCATCGAGGCGATCTCGGTCGGGCTGCCCTGGTGCAGCATGAGATGCACCTTGGGATAGGCCGCGCGGAAGGCGGCCACCACGTGCGGCAGGACATATCGGGCCTGGGTATGCGTGGTGGCAATCACCAGCTTGCCCTGCTCGCGGTTGGAGAACTGCTCGCCGAGCCGCTTGATGCTGGCCGTATCGGCGAGCACCCGCTCCACGATCCCCACCATCTCCTTGCCCGGATCGGTAAGCCCCAGGAGGCGCTTGCCGCGGCGCACGAACAGCTCGACGCCCAGCTCGTCCTCCAGGTCCTTGATGTGCTTGCTCACGCCCGACTGAGAGGTATAAAGAGAGTTGGCCACCTCCGTCAGGTTGAAGTTCCGGCGCACCGTCTCCCGCACGATGCGAAGCTGCTGAAAGTTCATGCCGCATGATCCTGTCAGTTGCGACGCCCGAGGCGCCACCCGGTTGAAGCAAGGCTAGCGTAATTTTTGCCGAAATGAAGCGACAAACAGAAAAGAAAACGCGTTTGCGCACATGCGGAACGCCGTGAACGAAAAATCATACTAACCTTGCCGCCGGCGCAGCATTGATCCCTGCGCCCCGGTCATATGCGCTTCACACAACCCGGGCCAACGTGCGGCGCGGCGCCGGCGGCCAGGCCCGGGAGCGCCGGGCAGCGTTTCGCTCGTGCCGTCAAGGCTGCGCTGTCACGCCGGAGACAGATGGTGCCACCAACTTTGCGCTATAAATGCCCCGCTCACGGACGCGGGGTCCTCAGGTGCACGACATTCTGTCAGATGCGACGCTGGTCGAGCTGATCGAGCGCATCTACGCCGCCGGCTGCGATCCGGACGAATGGCAAGCGCTCGTCGATCACGTCCATGCGCAGCTTCCGAGCACTGCCTTCAGCACACATCTGACCATCGCCGGGACCGGCTTGACGGGGCGCACCTCGGGCCTGCCCGAGGAGCAGCTCAAGAGCTACATGGAGCACTACCACGCGCTCAATCCCTATAATGCCTATTTCAATCGCCTCGATGTGGGCAAGGTCTACACGGTGACGGGCCTCGGCTCGCGGCAATGGCTGCGCGGGCATGCCTTCTATCACGAGTGGCTGAAGCCCGCGGGCGATTTCACCTACGGGGCCTCAATGGTTGTCGCGCGCGATCAGCGGCGGCTGTTTCGCATCACCTTCGACATGTCGGAGCGTCAGGCGCATCTGGAGGACGTGTGCGCCCGGCTCCTCAACCGGCTCGGCCCGCATCTGGCCCGCGCCTTCGAGGTGAACGAGCGGCTGGCGGCCGCTGCCGCCACCGAGGCCATGCTCGCCGGGCTCATCGACAGCATCGACGGCGCCGCGATAATTCTGGGGCCTGAAGCGCGGGTGCTGGCACTCAACCGGCAAGCCGAGGCTCTGGCCCGGCGGGCGAGCCTCTTCAGGATCTCCCTCCCCGGCCGGCTGGCCTTCCGCAATCCCGCCCACGAGGCGAGCTTCCGCCGCTCCCTGGCCGTGGCCCTGGGTGCTCTCAGTCATGGCGCGCCTTACGCCTTCCCGGCCGGCGACAGCGAGGCTGGCCCGATCACCGTCATGCTGCTGCCGCTGCGGCCGGCCGGCGGCGGCGGCGCCCTGACCGTGGCCGGCCCGCGCGCGCTTCTGGTGGTGCAGGAGGCCAGATCCGCGAGCCTGCCGAAGGACCTCCTGCGATCGCTCTACCGCCTCACCAATGCCGAGGCCGCGCTCGTCCTCCAGATCGCCTCGGGCGCCAGCGTCGCCGACGCGGCCGACGCCGGGGGCGTCACGCTCACGACGGCCCGCAACCAGCTCGCCGCCGCCATGGCCAAGGTGGGCGTCAACCGCCAGGCCGAGCTGGTCGCCACCATCGCCGCCCTGGCGCCGCGCCTCAGCCTGGAGCAGGACGACTGACCGGGACGCCGCCGCGTGTGTCCCCTTTGCCACGCCCTAGCCGCCGCCGTCCGTCTCATGATGCAAATGCATCATGTCAGCCTCGGGTCGGCCCTCGTATCGTCGGCCTTGGCGAAGCGGTGCGGGCGCTTCGCCGCCCTGACGGGACGACGATGCATATTGGCCGGGACTACGATACTTGCGCAAAGCCATCGCAGATTGGCCGGCATCGTCGCCCGCACGGCGCAGGTCGCCCGATGCAAACGCATCCGGCGCATCTGCGTACCGTCCCTGCGGATCGGGCAGCCGATAGCGCGTCCCTGCGAAAGCCGCGCCGCCGAGCGAATGTATCTCTTTGAATATTCAGGGGATACGGGATAATCTGTACCAAGCCACTATCGGTAACGCCATGCGAGGTAGACTCCTCTGCCTGGGAATGCGAGGGCAAGCGGAAGATCTTGTACTGCGTCCTGGCGTGCTTCTCGGCGCTATCGGCGCTGGCGCCGCCAAAGCCTCTCGGCATCTTGCGCTTGTTGACCGTCAGGATCTCGTCAAGCTTGGCTTTCAGCCTAGTCTAGCAGGCCGGCCGCAACGACGTCGCGGCGGTGCAACGGCGGAAGGCGCAGCTTCGACCCCGTGCCGCCTTACGGCACCCTGGTATAGCGCCCCGCGAGGCCGCAGCCCCTGACCACCAGCGTTCGACCGGTGAGGGAGTAGTCGCATCGCGCCTGCTTGCCGGACGCGGTCTTATAGCGGAGATCCTTGCGGCCCGCCGTCCAGTAGCCGGTCTCCGTGCCGTGCTGATATTCTGTTGTCCTCAGCGTCAGCGATCTCTCGCCCTGCCAGGTCCCGACCAGCGGATGGTCGGGCGGGCTGCCGGCCCCGGTGCAGCCGGCAAGCATGAGCGTTGCTGCGAGGATTCGTATCATGACCATGACTAGCGTCGGAAAAGGGCGAAAATGTCCCGAGTGGGCTCAAGCCGGCGGATAATCGGCTCCGGCCGCTCCGACGAGGGGTGGCTTGCCTGCGATGCCACCCGCATGCTCAGCTGGAGCTGCTGGGAGAAAGCGCCAGGGAGAGCTTCATGGCCATCGTCACGCCCGACGCCCGCAACCACGCCAGCCTTCCACCCCTTGCCTCGCGCTACGTCGACGTTGCGGCGCTGCCCTGGGTGGCGACGCGCTTTAAAGGGGTCGATATGCGAATACTGATGGAGGACAAGGCGACCGGCCTGATGACGGCGCTCGTCCGGTTCGCGCCCGGCGCCGTGCTGCCCGACCACGAGCACGTGGAGCTGGAGCAGACCTGGGTGCTGGAAGGCACGCTGGAGGACGACGAGGGCGTCGTCACCGCCGGCAACTACGTCTGGCGCCCGGGCGGCAGCCGCCACCACGCCCGCGCCCCCGGCGGCTGCCTCACGCTGTCGTTCTTCCTCAAGCCGAACCGGTTTTTCGATGCGGCGGCGTAGGGTGCAATAAGCGAGCGAAGCGAGCGCATTGCACCGTGCCCCCCCGATCTGGGCAAATCGGTGCAATCGCGCTGCGCACGATTGCACCCTACGTGAATCCCGCCTGTCGGCGCGCCTCCTGCGCAGCTTCGCCGGCCAGCAGATCCGCCAGTGCACACGCGGCATCGGGGAGCGCGGCGCGGGTGCACGCGGCGGCGGTGTAGACGGTGGCGAGGCCGAGCGGGTCGGGTAGCGACGCCACCAGCGTCACGCCGGGCGTGGCGACGACCTCCGTCACCTGGGTGCAGCCGATCGGGCGTGCGCCGGTGGAGGACGCCAGAGCCCGCATGGCCGTCATGCCGTTCGGGAAGGGCCGGAGGCGCGACGCCACCTCGGTGGCGATGCCGAGGCGGTCGAGGACGCCGACGAAGTGGATGCCGGCGGTGGCCTGCTGCGGATCGGGCAGGCAGATCTCATCCGCAGCCAGCAGCGCCGCGCCGAGCTCAACCGCATCGCCGACCGCCGGCGCCGCATCGCCGCGGCGCACGG
>JBAPMW010000407.1:0-3442 GCA_049278815.1 Hyphomicrobiaceae bacterium | reverse complement strand
GGGTTGGACCATGGGGTCAGACCCGCAGGGTCTGACCCCTACGCAGACCCCTGCGCAGCCTCTGCGCCCATCTTGGCCTCTACCTCCTCCGGCGTCTGCAGCTTGGTGCCGCAGAACGGGCAGTAGTAGACCGGATGGTCGACCATGCTGGGCCCCTCCTCGTCGTCGTCCTCGTCGCTCATGATCCCAACCGACATGTAGAGCACGCCCGTCTCGTCATCCACGGCGAGCAGGGGCTCGAACTCCTCGTTCGTCAACGCGTCCTTGAGACCTTCACAACAGCTGCCGAACTGCGGGGCAGTGGTGTCCGTTGGCATTGACGCCTTTTCCTCTCGCTATGCCGCCTCGGCCAGTTGCTCCGCCTTGGCGACGGCCTCCTCGATAGAGCCGACCATATAGAACGCCTGCTCCGGCAGATGGTCGTAGTCGCCGGCACACAACCCTTTGAACCCCTTGATAGTATCGGCCAAGCTGACGAGCTTGCCGGGGGTGCCCGTGAACACCTCGGCGACGTGGAGGGGCTGGCTCAAGAAGCGCTCGATCTTGCGCGCACGCGCCACTGTCAGCTTGTCCTCCTCGGACAGCTCGTCCATGCCGAGAATCGCGATGATATCCTGGAGCGCCTTGTAGCGCTGCAAGATCTGCTGCACCGAGCGCGCCACCTGGTAATGCTCCTCGCCGACGATGCCGGGCTGGAGCATGCGCGAGGTGGAAGCGAGCGGGTCCACTGCCGGGTAGATGGCCTTGGCGGCGATGTCGCGATCGAGGTTGGTGGTGGCATCGAGGTGGGCGAAGGTGGTGGCCGGCGCTGGATCGGTATAGTCGTCAGCCGGCACGTAGATCGCCTGGATCGACGTGACCGAGCCCTTGGTGGTGGTGGTGATGCGCTCCTGCATTGCCCCCATGTCGGTTCCAAGCGTCGGCTGATAGCCGACCGCCGAGGGGATGCGGCCCAGCAGCGCCGACAACTCGGAGCCCGCCTGGGTGAAGCGGAAGATGTTGTCCACAAAGAACAGCACGTCCTGGCCCTGGTCGCGGAAGTGCTCGGCCACCGTCAACCCCGAGAGGCCCACGCGCGCACGCGCGCCCGGCGGCTCGTTCATCTGGCCGTAGACCAGGGCGCACTTGGAGCCCTTGGCGCTGCCGGCCTTCTTGGGATCGATGTTGACCTTGGACTCGATCATCTCGTGGTAGAGGTCGTTGCCCTCGCGCGTGCGCTCGCCGACGCCCGCGAACACCGAGTAGCCGCCGTGCGCCTTGGCGACGTTGTTGATGAGCTCCATGATCAGGACCGTCTTGCCGACGCCGGCGCCGCCGAACAGGCCGATCTTGCCGCCCTTGGCGTAGGGCGCCAGCAGGTCCACGACCTTGATGCCGGTGACGAGGATCTGCTGCTCGGTGGACTGCTCGACGAACGGAGGGGCGGGCTGATGGATGGCGCGCTTGCTGGCGGTCTGGATGGGGCCGGCCTCGTCGACGGGTTCGCCGATCACGTTCATGATGCGCCCCAGCGTCTCGTCGCCCACGGGGACGGTGATCGGCTGGCCGGTGTCGGTCACCTCCTGGCCGCGGGTGAGCCCTTCCGTGGAGTCCATGGCGACGGTGCGCACCGAGCTCTCGCCGAGGTGCTGGGCCACCTCGAGTACCAAGCGGCTGCCCTGGTTCTGAGTCTCCAGCGCGTTCAGGATCTCGGGCAGGTGGCCCTCGAACTGCACGTCGACGACGGCGCCCATGACCTGGCGAATCTTACCGACTTTGTTGGTTGCCATGACTCTTCTTCCTACGTTCCCGTCTTTCGGTGCCGTTCGCCGTGTTGGGTCCGCGCTGCGCTCGACCCAGCCTACAAGATATCCCTTCGCTACGCCGTCCCCGGCCGCTTCACAACGGGAGTAAAGTCCGACCAGTGCTCGACCTTGAAGCCGCGGATATCGCGAACTGATGCCGCCAACCAAGGTAAGGTCCTGAGCGCCAAGCCCGCCAACACAAGATTCCCGAGATCCTCATCTCTCGTCAGATAGACACTCCCTTGAGCTCTCTCGAAGCCGAACGGGGCAAGTGCGCGCGCGATATCGCGGTAGGCCTGCGGCACGCCTTTGGGATGATGCTGGACGATGTCAGCCACCGTCATGTCGAAGGCTATTGCGAACATGGCCGGCGCTACGGGATTGTCTCAGCGATGGGGTCTGCGACGATCTGGGCGATCGGATAAGCTAGCTCCTCCTCAGAGTACACAACACGAATCCAAGCCTTGTCCTTGCTCTCGATGCGTAAGATCTCGTACGCTGGGCCGGCCTCACCGAAGCGCCGGAACTGACCAACCAGCTTCCGTGAGTCATCAGACAGGTGCGCAGCGTGCGCCTCCTCGAAACCGCGGCTATGCATTGCGACCTCCTCTCTGCTTAATAAGGGGATCGTACGCTATTTAGGGAGGCTGAGTCAGTCATTTTCCCGATTCGTTCTGCGCATTTCGTTGGCTCGTCTGCAGGACAGACCGAATACAACCCCGACCTAGCCTCCATCACAACGCCTCGGCGCCGGAGATGATCTCGATCAGCTCCTTGGTGATGTTGGCTTGGCGCTGGCGGTTGTAGTTGAGGGTGAGGCGATCGATCATGTCGCCGGCGTTGCGGGTGGCGCTGTCCATGGCGCTCATGCGGGCGCCCTGCTCCGAAGCCGCGTTCTCCAGCAGGCCGCGGTAGACCTGGGTGGCGAGGTTGCGCGGCAGCAACTCGGTCAGAATCGCGTTCTCGTCGGGCTCGAACTCGTAGACGGCCTGCGCGCCGGCGGTGGCCGGGGTGCCGGCCTCGGGGATCCTGGCGGGGATCAGCTGCAGGGCGGTGGGCTTCTGCGTCATGACCGACTTGAACTCGGCGAAGTAGAGCGTCGCCATGTCGAAGTCGCCGGCGTCGAACAGGGAGAGCACCTTGCCGGCGATCTGGCTGGCGATGGCGAAGGTGATCTGCTTGTGCCCGCGCAGGTCGACCCGGTCGACGATGCGGCTGCCGAGATCGCGGCGCAGGTTGTCGGCGCCCTTGCGGCCGACGGTCAGGATCTTGACGGTCTTGCCCTCGCCGCGCAGGCGGACGGCGTCGGCGCGGGCGAGCTTGGCGATGTTCGAATTAAAGCCGCCGCACAGGCCGCGCTCGGCGGTCATGACGATGAGCAGATGCACCTCGTCCTTGCCGGTGCCGACGAGCAGCTTCGGCGCGGCGTCGCGGTTGGCGCGCCGGCCGAGGTTGCCGAGCATCGCATCCATGCGCTCGGCATAGGGGCGCGCGGCGGTGGCCGCCTCCTGGGCGCGGCGCAGCTTGGCCGCGGCGACCATCTGCATCGCCTTGGTGATCTTCCGCGTCGCCTTGACGGAGGCGATGCGGTTGCGGAGGTCTTTGAGCGAAGCCATTGGGCCTGTCTCTTCTTCTCCCTCTCCCCGCTTGCGGGGAGA
>JBAPMW010000406.1:0-2453 GCA_049278815.1 Hyphomicrobiaceae bacterium | reverse complement strand
GCGGCCCGCCTAAGCAGGTTGCCGTCGTTGGCCCAATGCAAGCATGGCAAAGTCTCCTACGCCCCGGAACCTGGCAGACACTGGGGCAAGTGTGGCAAGAGCGGCTGTGCCCGGCAGCCAGCACTGTCGCCCTCGTCAAGCCATCGCAGTGAGGGCGGGACGAAGGCGCGTAGCGTGGTTGCGGCGCTTCCAATATGCGACTGCCAAGATGGCTGCGCAGCAGACTACGTTTACCGCGAAGCAGGCTGCCAATCCCCAATCAGAGCGATTGATGAGCGCGTAGGCAACGGTCGAAACGTGCGCGATCAGGAATAGAGTCCAGGTTGTGCATGAAATCGAGGAAGCCCCGTTCTTGCCAGCACGGTGTCGATCTCGGCGTCCGTGACCAGCCCCTTGGCGACGGCCTCCTTGCGCACCTGCTCGAAGTTCGCGGCTTCGAGACTTGTGCCGAGGCTGCCGCCCTCGCTCACCGCGACGTGCCCCTCCATGCCGACCTCGGTGAGCCCGGCTGCCTTGAGCCTTCCATAGAGACGGCGCGCCCATTCCACCTCAAAGCCCCGTTCTTCCATCAGCGTCACCAGGGCTCCGCCGACGCGCTTGAAGAGCGCCGCTGCCGCCGCATCCAGCATGGGAATGGTCCGGTCGATGACGCGGCCGTCGAACTCCTCGATCGCCAGCCACCCGCGAGGCCTCAAGGCGGCCACGAGCCTGGCGAGCGCCTGCTGCCGCTGCGGAACGTGCATCAGCACGAGCCGCGCGTAGATGAGATCGAACGCCCGCTCAGGCAGCGGGTCGGTGCCGATGTCATGGCGCCGCAGCTCCATATGCGCCGGCCTGCGATAGCCCGAGCCCTCCGTGAAGCGCGGGTCGATGTCGGTGACCAACACGTATCCCGACGGGCCGGCGCGGTCCGCCATCCAGGCTGCGACAGCACCGCTGCCGCCGCCGACCTCCAGGCAGTGCCAGCCCGGCCCGACGCCGCTCGTCTCCAGGAAGCCGAAGGTGCGGAAGTTGTAGAGCGCGTCGAGGCTCGCGAAGCGCTCCGCCGTCTCGGCCTCCGCGGCGTTGTCGAAGATGTAGGGGTTCCGTTGCATGGCCTGACACCTCGCAGGAGAAGTGGCTATCCGGGAGCCGTTCGCGCGCCTCGACCCGCAAGTTTGCTATTGGTCGGCCTTGAAGCCCGAGGCCTTGATGATCGGCCCCCAGCGCTCGTAGTCGGCGCGCTGGATCCGGGCCAGTTCCTCGCCGGTCGTCCCCGTGACCTCGTAGGCGAGGGTCTCGATCCGGGCCCGGATCTCGGCATTGCGCAGGGCGTCGAGGATCGCCGCTCGCAGGCGTTCGGCAACGGTCGCGGGCGTGCCTGCGGGGGCGTACATGGCGACCCAGTTCGGTGCCACGAGGTCGAAGCCGCTCTCCCGCAGGGTCGGGACATCCGGCAGGAAGCGCGAGCGCGAGGCACTCGCCGTCGCCAGGATACGGATGCTCCCGGACTTGTGGTGCTCGATGAGCTCGGGGACCGTAGTGATGTACATCGGAAGGCGGCCCGTCATCAGATCGGGAAGGGCAGCCGGTGTGCCCTTGTAGGGGACATGGCGCAGATCGACCTTTGCCAGGCGGCCGAGCTCTACCCCCAGGAAATGCCACCCCGCGCCCGCGCCCGGCGAGCCGAAGGTCGCCTGCTCCGGGTTCGCCTTGAGCCAGGCGAGAAGCTCGGGCAGCGAGCGGACAGGCAATTTGCCGCTGACGGCCAGCGCCAGATCGAACTTGGCGACTTGGGTGATCGGCAGCAGATCGACCAGGGGATCGTAGCCGAGGTTCGGATAGACATGCGGCTGGATGGTGATCGCGCCTCCGCCGCCAAAGAGCAAGGTCGCTCCGTCCGGAGCCGCTTCCTTCACGGCGCGCAGCCCGATTCGTCCGCCGGCGCCGGGTCGATTCTCGACGATCGCGGCCCTGCCGAGGCTCTTCTGCATGTGATCCGCAAGCATCCGCGCGACAGCGTCCGAGGAGCCGCCGGCGGCAAACGGGAATACGATCTTGAGCGTCTGCTCCTGTGCGCCGGCAGGTCCCGGCCACAGAGCCAAAAAAGCGAGGCCGGCCAAGGCGGCCCGGCGTGACACAGTGTGCATGGCATCCTCCCAGTCCGTCAGTGAATGTGTTGGATTGCGCGCTATTGGCGCCAACCCACCCTACGATATTGCCGCTCCGCCCGTTCCGGTAAGAACGGAGATCAATCCGTTTCTGTACCGGCCTCATCCTGCGACGTTGCCACCATCACTCCTCCTCGCGGATTGACTGTCAGCACGCGTCTGCAGGGCGGCAGGTTCGGCGCGTAGTGCTCCCTGAGGTCCGTCTCCCGCTCGCGGGCCGCGCGTTCGGCATGGGCGAGTCGCCTCTCGGCGACGATAATGTTCGTGTCGCCGCAGCGGGTGGCCACGATCCAGCCAGCTTGG
>JBAPMW010000405.1:0-2259 GCA_049278815.1 Hyphomicrobiaceae bacterium | reverse complement strand
CCCGCACGCTTCCGGCGGCGCTGAGTGACATCAAGTCGAGCGAAGAGGCGTGGATGCGGCGCGTGCAGTCGGGACAAGCCGGACCGCTGATGGTCAACCCACTTGCCGGCCATCTCGGCGGAGCGCCCTTCAAGTATTTCGCTGACTGGACCGACCGGATCGCCAAGGGTGAGCTGCCGCATAGCAAGCCCAAGCGTCCCGAAGGCATCGAGCGCAACATCGTGGTCACCTGGTGGGAATGGGGCGAGCCGAAGAAGTATCTCCACGACCTGATCTCTTCCGATCGCCGCTATCCAACCGTCAATGCCAACGGCCGGCTCTTCGGCTCGCCCGAATATTCGACGGACCTCTTGCCTATCCTCGACCCCAAGACCCACACAGTCACCTATTTCCGGGCTCCGGTGCGGGACGAGGACACGCTTGCGGCGCTCGGGCCCGGCCATGCGGCCGCGGAGCGGCCGCTGCAGCCATCGCCATATTGGGGCGACGAGAAGCTGTGGGACTCCAAGGTCAACAACCACAACTCGATGTTCGACAAGAAAGGTCGCTTGTGGCTGGCAGCCGCGGTGCGCGGCCCCAGCAACCCGGAGTTCTGCAGGCAGGGCTCCAACCACCCATCCGCCAAGCTCTTCCCGGTCGAAAAGAGCGCGCGCCAGCTCGCCATCCTCGACCCCGAGACCATGAAGTACACGTTTGTTGATACCTGCTTCGGGTCGCACCACCTGCAGTTCGGCTACGACGCCGACGACACGCTATGGACGAGCGGCGGCGGCCAAGTAGCCGGCTGGCTCAACACCAAGAAGTTCGACGCGACCGGCGATGCGGCGGCCTCACAAGGGTGGACGGCGTTTGTGCTCGACACCAACGGCAACGGCAAGCGCGACGCCTACACGGAGCCCGGCCAGCCGATGGGTCCCGGCAAGGACATGCGCATCACCGGAGGCTCGGGCACCTACGCCGTGATGCCAAACCCTGTCGACGGCTCCGTTTGGTTCAGCGTCGGCGTCTTCGCCGGTCGCGGCGCGCTGCTGAGGCTCGATCCGGGGCCGAATCCGCCCGAGACGGCACTTTCAGAAGTCTACCACGTGCCGATGCCGGGTTTCGGACCGCGCGGCGCCGATATCGATAAGAACGGCGTAGTATGGGTATCGCTCGCCAGCGGCCATCTCGCCAGTTTCGACCGCCGCAAGTGCAAAGGACCGCTCAATGGCCCCAGGGCGACCGGCGGCCATTGTCCAGAGGGCTGGTCCTTCCACCAATATCCAGGACCGGGCTTTCAAGGCATCGGCGAGAACAGCGCCGAGTCCAGCTACTATACCTGGGTCGACCAGCACAACACATTCGGGCTGGGCGAGAACGCGCCCATCTCCACCGGCAATCTGAACGACGGCCTGATCGCTTTCCGGCTCAAGGACGGCCGCATGATCCTGCTGCGCGTGCCTTACCCGCTGGGCTTCTATTGCAAGGGCCTGGACGGACGTATCGACGATCCGAACGCAGGCTGGAAGGGGCGTGGGCTGTGGACGACCAGTGGTGACCGGACGCCGTGGCTGCGGGAAGGGGGCAAGGGAAGCGTGCCGATCGTGGTGCATTTCCAGCTTCGCCCCGATCCCCTTGCGCGCTAGAGTAGACGCGATCATGGCGGCGGCCGCGCGCCCGCTCTGAAGCGAGGCGCCCTGTCAGTGCGGCCGCTGTCCCTTCAAGTGCGGACGTCCGACGAGCAGTGTCCCACGTGTTCCGGTCAGCCCGCTGTGATGTCCGGTTCTGTGAAGGTTTCTCGGACGCCGGCCAGCGCTACGCTCGCCCCGCGCACCGGGCCGGTGTCCGAGAAGCAACAGTGCACGAAGTCGCGCTTGCTCAGGTGGTGCAGCGCGCTCTCGCTGCCGCGTGCCGCGCCCTATGGGGATTGAGCACTGCCGTCGCAGCGGGCTCTGCGGGGAACGGCGGACGGATGCGCATGCGTGCGGTCGTACGTACGCAGCGGGTCCGACGATGGAGCTGCTTGGCAGGTTGTGAATGCACGCTGATCAGCCGTGGTGACGACCGCGCGCCGAGCCGAGGACGTGCTCGATGGTTGCCGGTCAGCGACCAGGACAGCTGAGTGTCGGTTTCGAAGGGCTGACGGTCGGCACGGCTCATGACGTGTCGATCCGGATTGCGATCGGTGTTGGTGACGGTCGGTGCCTGGGCATCGTCCCCGCCTCGAACGTCTCGATGACGTGCATGCGTCCGCCGCAGCAGGGACAGGGGCTCGGCAGC
>JBAPMW010000404.1:0-4099 GCA_049278815.1 Hyphomicrobiaceae bacterium | reverse complement strand
TTGCAGAGCACTCGACGTGGATAGCGAGGGGAAGGCAAAGCCGCAGCGTCCCCCCTCCCCTTGATGGGGAGGGGTCGGGGGTTGGGTGAACGAGCGGGGGAATTGCCGGGCAGGGCACGCCGGCGCCGCAAGGTCTGTCGACTGAAGAGTGAGACTGATGTATGACCGGGCTGAGCTCCCCCCGCCCCTAGCCCCTCCCCACAAAGGGGAGGGGGACATGTCGGCGTCTGCGACCCGGGGCGCGGCCCACCCCAGCGGCAGGGCTCCGATCCACATCAACTGGAAAGTGCGCTAGGTGGACGGCCGCTTCGCCGACGCGTTGACGCGGCTGCCGGATTACCTCGGCAGCCATGTGCTGGTGAGCGTGACGGCGCTGGCCCTCGGCCTCGCCGTGAGCTTTCCGCTGGCGCTCGCCGCGCTCAGGCGGCCCGCCTTGCGGGCGCTGGTGCTGGCGGCCACCAGCGTCGTGCAGACGGTGCCCGGGCTCGCCCTGCTGGCGCTGTTCTACCCCCTCCTGCTCGCCGTCGCGGCGTTCTCCGAGCGAACCCTGGGCTTCGGCTTCTCGGCGCTCGGCTTCCTTCCGGCGGTGCTGGCGCTGGCGCTCTACAGCATGCTGCCCGTGGTGCGCAACACCATCACCGGTATCCTGGGAGTCGATGCCGCCGTGAAGCAGGCGGCGATCGGCGTCGGCATGACCGAAGGCCAGGCCCTGCGCCTGGTCGAGCTGCCGCTCGCGATTCCCGTGATCATGGCCGGCGTGCGCACGGCCGCCGTGTGGGTGATCGGCACGGCGACGCTCTCCACGCCCATCGGCCAGACCAGCCTCGGCAACTACATCTTCGCCGGGCTGCAGACCCAGAACTGGGTGTTCGTGCTGTTCGGCTGCGTGGCGGCGGCTGTGCTGGCGCTGCTGGTCGACCAACTGCTGGCGTTGATCGAGCGTGGCTATGCCTTGCGCTCCAGGATGCGGATGACGGCCGGCGCGGCCGGGCTGGCGCTCACGCTGCTGGCGGCACTGCTGCCCACCGCCATGCGCGCGGGCAGCGGATACGTGGTCGGCGCCAAGTCGTTCAGCGAGCAGTACATCCTCGCCGCCCTGATCGAGGACCGGCTGCGGGCCGGCGGTCTGGCGGCCGGCCGCCGCGACGGCCTGGGCTCGGCCGTCATTCTCGACGCGCTGGCCGCCGGCGATATCGATGTCTATGTGGACTACACAGGAACGATCTGGGCCAACCAGATGCGGCGCTCCGACGTGCGGCCGCGCGCCGAGGTGCTGAAGGAGGTCGGGAGCTGGCTGAAGGCGCAGCGGGGCATTGTCATGCTGGGAGGCCTGGGCTTCGAGAACGCCTACGCGCTGGCCATGAAGCGCGAGCGCGCGCTCAAGCTCGGCATCCGCTCGATCGCCGACCTGGCGCCGCACGCGCCAGGACTGTCGGTTGCGGCCGATTTCGAGTTCTTCAGCCGTCCGGAATGGAAGGCGATCCGGCAAGCCTATGGACTGTCCTTCGGCCGCGAGCGCCAGATGCAGGCGGAGTTCATGTACCAGGCCGCGGCAGCCGGCGAGGTGGATGTGATCTCCGCCTACACCAGCGACGGCCGCATCGCCGAGTACGACCTCGTGGTGCTCGAAGACCCGAGACAGGCCATCCCGCCCTACGACGCCATCCTGCTGGTCTCGCCGCGGCGCGCGGAGGACAAGGCGCTCCTGGCGGCCCTTCGCCCCCTCATCGGCGCCATCGACGTGGAGACCATGCGCGAGGCCAACCTTCGTGCGAGCGCCAGCGCCACGCCAGAGGCGACGGCGCGCTGGCTCTGGGCGCGGATCGGGAGGTAGCGGCCAGAAAATGCGGACATTGCCTGCTCACGGTCAAGGCTGACGGTCGTAGGGACATGAGCACGCTTTTCTGACTGGCTCCCACGCCTTTGCAACGCCGGCACGGTTGCACTGCAGCGGGTCCTGCGGTAACAGCGTGGACGGCCGACGGCCCCCGATCGTGCCGACCGGGCCGCGGTGCGGAGATCTGCATGAACCAGCTGCTGCTGGACTATCTGCCGCTCGTTGTCTTCATGGGCGTGGCACTCGCCATCGGGCTCGCCCTGATGGTGGCGCCGTTCCTGGTCGCCGTGCGCAACCCTGACCCCGAGAAGGTCTCCGCCTACGAGTGCGGCTTCAACGCCTTTGACGACGCCCGCATGAAATTCGATGTTCGGTTCTACTTGGTGTCGATCCTGTTCATTATCTTTGACCTGGAGGTCGCCTTTCTCTTCCCTTGGGCGGTGGCGTTCAAGGAGGTGGGTGTCTACGGCTTCTGGGCCATGATGGTGTTTCTGGGCGTCCTGACCGTCGGCTTCATATACGAGTGGCGCAAGGGTGCGCTGGAATGGGATTGAGAAAGATGAGGCAGTGGGCAGTAGGCAGTAGGCAGTAGTCGAGACAGACCGAGTGACGACGCTCTCACAGCCAAGATCAGGTCTGGTGGTTCCCGGTGACCGCGGGTTCGGCGAGCTGTCCAACAAGCTCGCCGACAAGGGCTTCCTGGTCACCACCACCGACGATCTCATCAACTGGGCCCGCACCGGCTCTCTGATGTGGATGACCTTCGGGCTCGCCTGCTGCGCCATCGAGATGATGCAGGCGTCGATGCCGCGCTACGACCTGGAGCGGTTCGGCTTCGCCCCGCGCGCCTCGCCGCGGCAGTCGGACGTGATGATCGTGGCCGGCACCCTCACCAACAAGATGGCGCCCGCGCTGCGCAAGGTCTACGACCAGATGCCCGAGCCGCGCTACGTCATCTCCATGGGCAGCTGCGCCAACGGCGGCGGCTACTACCACTACTCGTACGCGGTGGTGCGCGGCTGCGACCGCATCGTGCCGGTCGATATCTACGTGCCGGGCTGCCCGCCGACGGCCGAGGCGCTCGTTTATGGGGTGCTGCTCCTGCAGCGCAAGATCCGCCGCACTGGAACGATAGAGCGCTAGCGCGTGTCAACGATTATTCGGACTTGGATGGCCTACGCCAGACCGGAGAAGGCTCGCGCCTACCGCGACCATCTCGCCGCCGTCGTGTTGCCAGGCTTGCGCAAGCTGCCGGGCTTCCTGGGGCTGGAGCTGGGCGAGGTTCCGCGCGGCGACCAGGTTGAGCTGCTGGTCATCAGCCGCTGGCAATCCATGGAGGCGATCAAGGCCTTCGCGGGTGCCGATCCGAACCGCGCGGTGGTCGAGCCGGGGGCCAAGGCCGTGCTGGCGGAGTACGACGATTTCGTCACGCACTACGAGGTGACGCTTGAGGCGATGGGGGCCTGAATGACGCTGGAGGAGCTGGCCTGCCATATCGAAGCCAAGCTGCCGGAGGTCATCCTGCAGCGGACCATCACCCTGGGCGAGCTGACGCTGGCGGTGGCGTCGCCCGACATCGTACGCGTGCTCACGGCGCTGCGCGACGACACGCAGTGCCTGTTCGAGGTGCTGATCGACATCTGCGGGGTGGACTATCCCGAGCGCGAGAAGCGCTTCGACGTGGTCTACCACCTGCTCTCGCCGCGCCGGAACCAGCGCATCCGCATCAAGTGCGAGGCCGACGAGGACACCGCGGTGCCGAGCGCCGTCGCGGTGTTCCCCGCCGCCAACTGGTTCGAGCGCGAGGCCTACGACATGTACGGCATCCTGTTCTCGGGCCACCCGGACCTGCGTCGGCTGCTGACCGACTACGGGTTCCAGGGCCATCCGCTGCGCAAGGATTTCCCGCTCACCGGGTATGTCGAGGTGCGCTACGACGATGCGCAGAAGCGCGTGGTCTACGAGCCCGTGAAGCTGACGCAGGAGTTCAGGACCTTCGACTTCATGAGCCCTTGGGAGGGGGTGGAGTACGTCATTCCGGGCGATGAGAAGGCGACGAAGGGGTGAGATGGTGAGTGGTGAGATGGTGAGTACAGGTTGGCGCTAGTTGGGAGCAACGACGCTATGCCCGTAGGTGATGCCATCAAGTCCTACAAGGACCTGGACGTCTGGAAGATGGCCATGTCGCTCGCGGAGAGCTGTTACCGGGTCACCAAGGATTTCCCACGCGACGAGATGTATGGAATGACATCTCAGATTCGG
>JBAPMW010000403.1:0-4484 GCA_049278815.1 Hyphomicrobiaceae bacterium | reverse complement strand
CCGCTGACGCGGCCTCAGCCGAACGTGCTATAGGCTGGCGAAAGATCCAGGTCGCCGGCGCCTTCCCGCGCGTGCCCAGCAACCCGGTCTTTCATGTTAACCTACTTGATCCGCGCCGCCGCCTCCTTGACGATGGAAAGGTCGACGTGCGTGGCCAGGTCCACCTTGCCTTTCACGAAGCCGAGGTCCGCCGTCATGTCGAGATTCCTCTGCAGCGCCTCCAGGTTCGGCAGCATGTTGGGATCGCGGTAATAGTCCTTCTCGGTGAACAGCCAGCCGAAGCGCTCCGCCGGCTGCTTCGTGACCTTGGCCGCAATCTGCGCCGCGGACTTCTGGTTGGCCGGGTCGAGATACCAGCGTACGATGCGCAGAGCATCCTCCATGAAGTCCACCATCGCCGCGCGGTTCTTGTCGATGAACGACTTGCGCACCGCCCAGATGATCATTTCCGTCTCGCCAATGGCGTCGCGCTGCTTGAACAGCGGCCGCGCGATCTTGCGCAGCTCGGGATCGAGCGAGAACGGCAGCACGCCCGGGATGAGATCGACCTTCTTCTCCGCCAGCATCGCCCGCATGGTCGGGAATGGCGTCTGCAGCACCGTGTAGTCGCGCTTGTCCTCCAGACCGTTCTTGCGCAGCATCGCCCGCATGGCCACATCGACGGCACTGCCGGCTGCATTGGACGCAACCACCTTGCCCTTGAGGTCCTGCGCGTTCTTGATGGGACTGTCGGTACGCACGAGGTACTCGTGCGTGTAGCGGCCGGGCACGCCGTCGCGGAACTCGTGGGCGATGACGCGCAGATCGTCGAGACCGGCATTCCTGATGGCGATGGCGAGCGTCGAATAGGCGAGGTTGGCGACCTCCAGCTCCCCGTTGGCCAGCGCCGTCACCATCGGCGGCGTGCCGGCGTAGCGCACGGGCTCCATGGTGTAGGACTTGCCCAGGTGCTTCGCCAGCTCCTTCTTCTCCAGCAGGATGGAGGCCCAGTTCGACACCGGTGCCACCCACGACACGCGGATCTTGACGGGCTGCTGGGCGCTGGCGGGCCACACGCCGAGCAAGGTCGTCGCGATAGACCCTGCGAGAAAGGTCCTTAGTGCGCGCATTCATTACCTCCCGTTTGCGAGACGTCTTCCAAGGGTGCCGGATGTTGTCACCTGCAACGAATGTTGTCAGTTACAAATTCCAGCTCCGCGTGCCCGTACGACCGGCCGCATCGCCTCCTTCCCTCTTAACGCCCCATATAGGCCGCGCGCACGCGCTCGTCGCCGAGCAGCGCGTCTCCCGTGCCTTCGGCGATGACCTGGCCGGAGCTCCGTCGCAAGGCCCCGGTGTCGCTCGTGCAGGCGGACGTCGCTCCGGCTCCGATCAGCTCGCATCCATGGTCGAGAGGGGCCGTGGAGACGATCCCCTCCAAGACGATGACAACCCTGCTCAAGGGCGACCGCGTCATCGTCACCACGGCCGGCGGTGGCGGCAACGGGCCCCGCGCGGATCGCGACGCTCGGGCCGTCGAGCGCGATATACAGGACGGAAAGGTCTCGGTCTGACCCGTGTTTCTCACCCTGCCTTTGGTTGTGGCTAGAGAGCATTCTCCATTGGATCGCGCCGGCACTTGGAGGTGCGTGCGGATCGACTTGACGCAGGGTGCCGTCGCGTGCCCCCTCCGCCGACGTCATCCCGGCGCCGCTTGGGCCTGTAAAGGCCCAAGCGGGTCCAGGCCGGGACCCATGCACCTCAGAACGGCGGACACCTCTCATCTCGTGCCCACGCGGCAGTCGCGGAGTCGTCACGCCTACGATCCGTTCCGTGAGCAAGCTCGAAGGTGCATGGGTCCCGGCCTGGACCCGCGAGCGCCCTGACGGGCGCCCGCGGCGCCGGGATGACGTTGGTAGGTGTGAGACGCGACGCGCACACGGCCGAAATTGGTGCCGCATGCACCTTCACGTCCTGGCGCGATCCACATCGCGTGGAAAACGCCCTAGCTAAAATGCAGTGGTGTGCTCGACTGTTCGTGAGCATGGCACGGCTCAGTTGATCACCGGCTCGCGCACGGGTGGGCCGAAGCTCGTCTCGAGGAAATCGAAGTCGCAGCCCTCGTTGGCCTGCTTGATGTGCTGCGAGAACATCCACCCGTAGCCGCGGCCATAACGCGGCTGCGGAGGCTTGAGCTCGGCCCGGCGCCGCGCCATCTCGGCCTCCGAGACGTTGAGCGTGAGCGTGCGCTGAGGAACATCCACCGTGATCGTATCACCGGTCCTCACCAGCGCCAGCGGCCCGCCAACGTAGCTCTCCGGCGCCACATGCAGGATGCAGGCGCCGTAGCTCGTCCCCGACATGCGCGCATCCGAGATGCGCACCATGTCGCGAACGCCTCGCCGCACCAGCTTGGTCGGGATCGGCAGCATGCCCCATTCGGGCATGCCCGGCCCGCCCTGGGGACCGGCATTCCTCAGCACCAGCACCGTATCGGCGGTGACATCGAGGTCGGCGCGATCGATGTTCTGCTTGAGCTCGTCATAGGTGTCGAACACCAGGGCCGGCCCGGTGTGCCTGAGAAGGCGCCGCTCGCACGCGCTCGGCTTGATGACGCAGCCGTCGGGGGCAAGGTTGCCCTTGAGCAGCGCCAGCGCGCCCTCCCGATAGATCGCCTTGTCGAGCGGCCGGATCACATCGTCGTTGTAGACGGTGGCTCCTTCGAGACTTTCGGCCCAGGTCCTCCCGCTGGCGTTGACCTGCGTGAGGTCGAGGTGGGGCTTGAGCCGCGACATGAGGCCCAGCAGCCCGCCCGCGTAGTAGAAATCCTCCATCAGGTACGTGTCGCCGGACGGCCTGATGTTGGCGATCACCGGAATTGAGCGGCTCGCAGCGTCGAAATCCTCCAGGCTCACGGCGTGGCCTGCGCGCCGCCCCATGGCCAGGATGTGCACGACCGCATTGGTCGAGCACCCCATGGCCATCGCGATCCTGATGGCGTTCTGGAAGGCGGCAGCGGTCATGATACGCGCCGGCGTCAGGTCTTCCCACACCATGTCGACGATGCGCCGCCCCGCCGCCGAGCACATGCGCACGTGGCTGCTGTCCGCGGCGGGGATCGACGAGGTCCCGGGAAGGCAAAGCCCGAGCACATCCGCGAGCGCCGTCATCGTCGAGGCCGTGCCCATGGTCATGCACACACCGTAGGACCGGGCAATGCCGGACTGCATCTCGTCCCATTCCCTGGCCGTGATGTTGCCGGCGCGCCGCTCGTCCCAGTACTTCCAGGCGTCCGAGCCGGAGCCCAGCGTCTTGCCGTGCCAGTTGCCGCGCAGCATGGGGCCTGCCGGCAGGAAGATCGCGGGCACGCCCGCGCTCGTCGCCCCCAGGATGAGCCCCGGCGTGGTCTTGTCGCATCCGCCCATCAGCACGACGCCGTCCACCGGCTGCGAGCGGATCAGCTCCTCCGTCTCCATAGCGAGGAAATTGCGATAGAGCATGGTGGTGGGCTTCACCGTGCTCTCGCTGAGCGACATCGCGGGCAGCTCGACCGGGAAGCCGCCGGCCTGCAGCACGCCGCGCTTCACGTCATCGACGCGGTGCTTGAAGTGCGCATGGCACTGGGCGAAGTCGGACCACGTGTTGACGATGCCGACGATGGGCTTGCCCTGGAACTCCTCCACCGCATAGCCGATCTGGTTCATGCGCGAGCGATGCCCGAACGATCTGAGATCGTCGGGGGCGAACCAGCGGGCGGAGCGCAGCTCGGCGGCAGTCTTGCGAGAACGCATGGAGACCTCTTGTTTGCCTCACGGCACGCGAGGTGGCGGGGCGTTGTTGCTGCCATTGTATTGGCTCGGCCCGGTCAAGACACCTGCGGCCAGAGATCCAAGTGAGATCCAAGCGCCGGTCCAGGAGTGGCCCTGACCGCAGGGCAACCCTCAATTGCCGGGAAAGCCTCCTTTCTGATTGGCACGGCACGCGATGGGCGCCACGCTCCAGGTCGATCACACCGGCCTCCGTGATAAAGACCACCCGGCCGAGGATCGCTCGGGTCAATACTCGGAGCCAACGGGATGACGCGCGCAGTGAGGTAGCACGCTTCACACCTGCGTCATTCCCGCGAAGGCGGGAACCCAGTGCACAGAGAGACAAGGGCTCGCTACCGGCAGCTCCTTGTGCGCGGTGCACGTATACCACCAATTGGCGGCAATCCCTTGCGGAGCGGTGACCTGGGTCCCCGCCTTCGCGGGGATGACGTCGAGAGGGTTTGCAGGTTGGCGCCAACGCGGACGCGTCTTGGTCGACGCCTGTCAGCGGGGGAGCTGTGCCGGGCAGACGGCCGGCGTCCCGGAAGGAGAGGAGATGGCTCGAGATCCGGGAGGCGCGTTGCGTCGGCCACGGGACGGTAGCCAGCAATGGACCGCACCCGAGCTCAAGGCTCCCGTCTGCCAGCCCAGACCTAAAGAGAGGTCTTCCCGGAGCAGCGGCCAGCCCGTCAGCGG
>JBAPMW010000402.1:0-1615 GCA_049278815.1 Hyphomicrobiaceae bacterium | reverse complement strand
CCCCTCCCCCTTGTGGGGAGGGGTTAGGGGTGGGGGGAACCCCAACCTTCGACGTTCTGCAATCCCCCCCACCCTGTCCCTCCCCCACAAGGGGGGAGGGGACGATGGAGCCGAAGGCTCGGAGTTTGCCTCGTGCTAAACGTAGACTCCATCGATCTGTACTACGGCGCCGCCCAGGCGCTGCGACACGTCTCGGTCAGCGCCGAGGCGGGCAAGATCACTTGCGTCCTTGGCCGCAACGGTGTGGGCAAAAGCTCGCTGCTGCGCGCCATTGTCGGGCACCAGCCGACCAGCGCCGGCCGCGTGCTGCTCGACGGCGACGACATCACCCGCCTCAAGGCCTACGAGCGCGCCCGCCGCGGCATCGCCTATGTGCCGCAGGGACGCGAGATCTTCCCTCTGCTCACGGTGCGCGAGAACCTGGAGACCGGGTTCGCGCGGCTGCCCAGGGCCGAGCGCGTCATTTCCGGCGAGCTGTTCGAGCTGTTCCCGATCCTCAAGACCATGCTCGGGCGCCGCGGCGGCGATCTCTCCGGCGGCCAGCAGCAGCAGCTCGCCATCGCCCGCGCCCTCGTCACCCGCCCGCGCGTGCTGGTGCTGGACGAGCCCACCGAGGGCATCCAGCCCTCCATCATCAAGGACATCGGCCGCACCATCTCCTACCTGCGCCGGCAGGGCCAGATGGCGATCCTGCTGGTGGAGCAGTACTTCGACTTCGCCCGCGAGCTGGCCGATACCTACGCCGTCATGGAGCGCGGGGAGGTGGTGCTGGCGGGCAAGGGCGCCGACATGGTGGAGGCGGACGTTAGACGCTACCTTACCGTTTGATCCGCGTGAGGTCGTGAGCTCGCGAGATGGAGATCGACTTCACGACTTCACGATTTCACGGAGGTCACATGCTTGACGCTCGGCTGGCGCGGACGGAAGGCTCGGTCCGGCTCGGCTTCGTGCGGGCCGAGGGGCACACGGCTCTCGCCACGCTGCGCCAATCGGGTGCCGCGCGCGTGCGCTTCCCCAAGCCGGTGGCCGGCGACGATCCGGAGGCCGTGCTCCTCAACACGGCCGGTGGCCTCACCGGCGGCGACCGCATCGACGTGGAGGTGGCCCTCGCCGCCCGCTCCGCCGCCACTGTCACCTCCGCGGCTGCCGAGAAGATCTACCGCGCGCTCGACGGCGACGCCGAGGTGCGGGTGCGCCTTGAATTGGACGACGGCGCCCGCCTTGCCTGGCTGCCGCAGCCCACCATCGTGTTCGACAAGGCGCGGCTCGACCGCCGCACCGATGTCGCCATTGCCGGCAATGCCAGCTTCCTCGCCGTCGAGACGCTCGTCTTCGGCCGCTCGGCCATGGGCGAGGACGTGCACCAGGGCGCAGTCCGCGACTCCTGGCGCGTGCGCCGCGACGGCCGGCTGGTGTTCGCCGACACGTTCCGGGTGGAAGGCGCCGTCGCCGGCGTCCTCGACCGCGGCGCGACGCTTGACGGCGCGCGGGCGGTAGCGATGCTGCTGTGGGCCGCTCCCGACGCTGCGGCCCGGCTCGTTGAGGTTCGGGGGCTGTTGCGCGACGCGACTTGCGCCGCCGGCGCCAGCACCTGGAACGGCTTGCTGGTCGTACG
>JBAPMW010000401.1:0-1510 GCA_049278815.1 Hyphomicrobiaceae bacterium | reverse complement strand
CCGCAGCACCGTCGCCGCCAGCAGCCTGGCGAAGGCGCGGTCGCGCGGCTCGATCTGCGCTACCTCCGGCCGCGCCAGGGCCGCCGCCAGCAGCTGGTCGAGCGGCCTTCGGTCGATCAGCACCCCGGCGATCAGGTCGTGCGCGAGGCTGCGCGCCGCCAGGCCTGGCGGCAGGGGCCGGGGTTTCGATTTGTGTCGGTGTGGCGAAGGCATCCTGGCGCCTGGGTAGGCGCAGGCGTAGGTTGGGTCAACCCCGGCGCAAGCCGGGGGCAGACCCAACGCATCGACAAGCGCATCGCCCGCGAATGTGTTGGGTCTTCGCTATCGCTCGACCCAACCTACGCCAAAACGCACACGCCCCATGTCCCAGCACTTCGCCTCCGACAACAACGCCGGGCTGTGCCCCGAGGCGCTGGAGGCGCTGCTCGCCGCCAACGCGGAAGGCCACACCACGGGGTACGGCGACGATGCCTGGACCGAGCGCGCCTGCGACAGGCTGCGCGCGCTGTTCGAGACCGACTGCGCGGTGTTCCTCGTGTTCAACGGCACGGCGGCCAACGCGCTGGCGCTGGCGCAGCTGTGCCGCTCCTATCATGCCGTCATCGCCCACGCGGAGAGCCACGTGGCGACCGACGAGGCGGGCGCGGTGGGCTTCTTCAGCGGCGGCGCCGCGCTGCTGACGGCCGACACACCCTTCGCCAAGCTGACGCCTGCGGCCGTGGAGGCGCTGGCCGGCAGCGGTCGCGGGGTGCACAGCGTCAAGCCGAGGGCGGTCTCGCTGACGCAGGCCACCGAGATGGGCACCGTCTACACCCACGAGGAGCTGATAGCCCTGACCGGGACGGCGCGGCGCCTCGGCCTCAAGGTGCACATGGACGGCGCCCGCCTCGCCAACGCCGTGGCCGCGCTGGCCTGCCAGCCGGCCGACATCACCTGGCGCGCGGGCGTGGACGTGCTGTGCCTCGGCGGGGTCAAGAACGGGCTGGCGGTGGGCGAGGCGGTGCTGTTCTTCGACAAGGCGCTGGCGGCCGAATTCGAATGGCGCATCAAGCAGGCGGGCCACCTCAACTCCAAGATGCGCCTGATGGCGGCGCCCTGGGTCGGCCTCCTGGAGAGCGGCGCCTGGCTCAAGAATGCCTGGCACGCCAACGCCATGGCGCGGCGGCTATGGCAGGGCCTCTCCCAGGTGGAGGGCGTGGACCTGATGGCCCCGGTCGAGAGCAACGCCGTGTTCGTCCGCCTGCCCGCGCGCGTGGCGGAGCGGCTGCGGGCGAAGGGCTGGCGCTTCTATCCGTGGGGCGACGGCTTCCGCCTGATGTGCGCCTGGGATACGGCGCCGGAGACGGTGGATCGGTTCCTGGGGGATGCGGCTGCGTAGGGCGGGTTGGCGCGGAGCGCGTAACCCGCCATATCCCGCGCGGTGCCGGCACACGGTGGGTTACGGGCCTGCGGCCCTAACCCACCCTACGCTCACTTATGCCGCTGGTCGCTGAGAGTAGCAAGGTGAGCA
>JBAPMW010000400.1:0-4110 GCA_049278815.1 Hyphomicrobiaceae bacterium | reverse complement strand
TCCGCGAGCCGGGGCTGGAGCGCAAGGAGGACCTGGAGACGGGCAGCCGGGCCGCGGTCCTGGGCGGTGTCACCGCCGTGTTCGAGATGCCCAACACCCAGCCGCTCACGACCAGCGCCGAGGCGCTGGCCGACAAGGTGGCCCGCGCGCGCCACCGCATGCACTGCGACTTCGCCTTCTACGTCGGCGGCACGCGCGAGAATATCGAGGCCATCCCGGCCTTGGAGCGGCTGGAAGGCTCGGCCGGCATCAAGGTGTTCATGGGCTCCTCCACCGGCAACCTGCTGGTGGACGACGAGCCCTCGCTCGACCGCATCGTCGCCCGCATCTCCCGCCGCGCCGCTTTCCACGCCGAGGACGAGGCGCGGCTCAAGGAGCGCGCGGGGCTGCGGCGGCCCGGCGATCCCGCCTCCCACCCCGTATGGCGCGACGCTGAGGCAGCCCTGATCGCCACGCAGCGGCTGGTGCGCCTCGCCGAGGCGCACGGCAAGCGCGTGCACGTGCTGCACGTCTCGACCGCGGAGGAGATGGCGTTCCTGGCGGAGCACAAGGACTGGGCCAGCGTGGAGGCGACGCCGCACCACCTGACGCTGGCGGCCCCCGAGTGCTACGAGCGCCTCGGCACCTACGCGCAGATGAACCCGCCGGTGCGGGATGCGCACCACCGCGCCGCCCTCTGGGAGGCGCTGGCCGCAGGCGTGGTGGACGTGCTGGGCTCCGACCACGCCCCGCACACCCGCGAGGAGAAGGACCACGCCTATCCCGCCAGCCACTCGGGCATGACCGGGGTGCAGACCCTGGTGCCGATCATGCTGGACCACGTCAACGCCGGGCGCCTCACGCTGGAGCGCTTCGTGGACCTCACCAGCCACGGCCCGCAGCGCCTGTTCGGCATCCGCGGCAAGGGCCGCATCGCGGTGGGCTACGACGCGGATCTGACGGTGGTGGATATGAAGCGGCGCGAGACCATCGCCAACGCCTGGATCGCCTCGCGCTGCGGCTGGACGCCCTACGACGGGGTCACCGTCCAAGGCTGGCCCGTCGGCACGTTCGTGCGCGGCCGCCGCGTCATGTGGGAGGGGGAGGTCACCGGCCCTGCCCGCGGCGAGCCGGTGCGGTTCTATGGGGGCTGAGCAGGGTCTCGCCGTGGTCCCAACGCAAGCATGCGTTGGGTCTGCTAAGGGAGCTGCGCTAAAACGGCCGCGTCGGCGCCCCCGCGCCCTCCCCGGCGAACTCATCGTGGGGCGGCTCCTCCTCCAAGGGCCCGAAGAGGTCGTCCGGCACCGTATCGGGCCGTCGCACCGGCCGCGTCTTGACCACCGTCTGCGGTGGGAAGGTGCCCGCCACCTGCTGGGCCACGATCCGGGCCAGACGCGGCGGCAGACTCCGCACGACGGTCACGGGGGTGCCCGCGCCCACCCGGCTCGCCAAGTCCACAACATGGCCGTTGAGCATGCGGAAGCAGCCCGAGGAGGCGGCGCGGCCGACCGACTTGGGGTCGTTGGTGCCGTGGACGCGGTAGAGCGTGTTGCCGAGGTAGATGGCCTTGGCGCCCAGCGGGTTCTTCAGGCCCCCCGTCATATGCAACGGCAGGCGGGGATCGCGCGCCCGCATGCTGGCGGGCGGATGCCAGTCGGGCCAGTCCACGATCTTGCTGATCCGCTGCGTGCCCGACCATCCGAAGCCTTCGCGCCCTACCGAGATCGGGTAGCGCAGTGCCCGGTTGTGCGATTGGACGAAGAACAGCTGCCGACCCTTGTGGTCGATGACGATGCTGCCCGCCGCATAGGCGCTCGGGAACTCAATCCGATCAGGCGCGATGCGGGCGATGTGCGGCCGCGGCCCGCCCGACCAGGTGCTGCGGGAAAGGCCGCGGGGCACGAGCGGCCGACGCGGGCGTGGGTCGTCGCCCCAGAAGCCGTCGCCGGGCGGCGGCCTGTAGGAGGGCTTGCGAGGCGGGTAGGGATCATCCCAGAGCGGCCCCCACTGGGCGAGCGCAGCGCCGCTCATGGAAACGCTTATGAAGATGCCGGCGGCCACAAGCATCAATCCAGCAATCGCTGCGCGCAACATGCGAATTCCTTCCGCATCGCTCGCCTGCCCGCTGCGGCGTGGTGGCGAGACCAAGCAATACGTCATGCGGGTCCACTCGTGCACCTGCAAGTATCAAGAGCGTTACCGGCGGCCGGAGTGTAAGGCTGCGGCATTTGGCAGAGCTCCGCTCAGTCTCCCTTACGCAGCGCGTGCCAGGTTCCGTCGGCGCCGATGACGAGCCGCCAGTGGGTGTACTTGCCCTTCTCCTTCATTTCGCGCGCCACGCTCGCCGGCACCAGGCGCAACAGCTCGACCTCCTGACGCGGCGTGAGCTTGCCCAACGGCATCTCGGCGAAATATGGCCACACGTAGAGCTTGTTGTTCTCGATGTCGGCCCCGCCGCGGATTTCGGCGTAGCCCGCCTCAAGAATGAGCGACAGGGCGGCGAGCACCTCCCGGCCCTGCCCGTCGCCCGACAGGCGCTTCCAGTGGGCGGCCGGGTCTGCCCCCTCCGCGGCGCCGATGTCGGGCGCGATATGAGTCTCCGCGTAGGTCTGCGCCAGCTCCTCGATCCGCCCGGCCTCGACGGTGGCCTGCAGCGCCTCGCGCAGGTCCAGCACTGGCCGCGGCAGGCCGTCCGTGCCATAGCGGATCTGCACCGGAAGAAGGGGTTGCCCCTTCTTCGGGGACACCGCAGCATCGCCCTTCGCCGCCTGTGCCAAGGCCGGCAGCCCGAACGCGAGGAGACACGACGAGATGACGAGCGCACCGCCGATGAGCCGCGTGACGCGCCGTACCGGCCAAACTGTCGGAACGCTCTGAAGCATCGTAAGCTCCCCAGATGATTCGTTGAGGCTTGCGGGGGGCGCCGGCTCCGCACGCGGCAAAGCCACCATATGGTCGCCCAGGACGCGGAATAGGATATGACAAAGGTACCGTCGGCCCGACTCGAGCTGACCCCACGCGAGCCGATCAGCTTTGCGCCAACCGGGGTTGACTGAGCGGAACCTATAGCACTGTCTGTGTCCCACCTCTCCAATCTATTTCTGATCGTGCCGGTCGGCTTCATTGCCGGCCTGCTGCTGGCGTTGCCGTTCGGCCCCATCAACCTGCTCGGCCTGCAGCGGGCGGTGGAGCGGGGGTTCTTCGGCGGCATGGCAGCCGGCATTGGCATCATGCTGGGCGATGCCCTGATCGCGCTGTGCGCGGCGCTGGGCGTCCACACCATCACCGGCACCATCCGGGAGTATCGGGGGGCCTTCCAGCTGCTGGGCGGCCTGGCGCTGCTGGCCGCCGGCATCAAGCTCTACTTCGCGCCGAAGAGCATCGCCACCCAAGTCGAGGTGGCCAAGGCCTCCCTGCGCGACTACGCCTGGGACATCCCCACCCTGTTCCTGCTCACGATTACCAACCCGCCGGCAGTGCTGGGGCTGATGGCGATCTACGCGGGCGTCAGCTCGTTTGTGGAGGTGGAGACCGTCTTCGACGCCCTGCTGCTGGTGGCAGCGGCCACGGGCGGCAGCTTCGCATACTGGTTCGTGGTGTCCGAGCGCATCGCCTTCGTACGCCACCGCCTCGATTCTGTGCAGCTCGGCCGCATCAACGCGCTGGCCGGCCTCATCCTGATCGGTTTCGGCGCTCTCCTGATCGCCGAGATCGCGCTGCGCTGGATGGTGCGCTGGGGGGTCGGGCACCTGTTTGGGCAGTAAGGCAAGTAAGACAGTAAGGCAGTAAGGAGGATAGAACCCTACTGCCCTACTGCCCTTCTCTCGTCCTACTGCCGCGTCCGCCGAACGAGCGTGAACTCGCCCTTCTCCACCCTGGGCCCCAGCTCCCTGATGAGCTTCACCACGGCGCTTTCGCCGAAGGTGCCCACCAGGTCGGTGAGGGCGGCGTAGATCGCCGCGTAGGCCATCGCCTCGGGGGCGATGCCGTTCTCGGCGGCCTCCTCCCAGGCGTTCAGGATGTAGTTCAGAGCCTTGAGACTATCGTCGCTGTCGGCAGCGTGCGCCAGCATGGATTTTCCCCTCTTTCCCTCCGCACCGCCCTGCCCCCAGGCCGGATGCGCACCCCGGA
>JBAPMW010000399.1:0-2856 GCA_049278815.1 Hyphomicrobiaceae bacterium | reverse complement strand
GTATGGGAGAAGCGACATCCGGATGCGCCGTGGTTGACTCCCACTGCCGTCCGGTTCTGCAACTCCGTCCTCTCCCCGTCGATGCGTGCCTGGGAGTTCGGCAGCGGACGCAGTACGCCGTGGTTCGCGGCACGCGTAGGCCATGTCGTGAGCGTCGAGCATGACCCGGCATGGTATGCGATCGTACGAGAGCGGCTGGATGCGTGCGAGACTGCGAATATCGATTACCGCCTGATCGCCCTCGATCACCTGGAGACGGAGCCCGAGAATCGGATTTACGACCCGCTGCCGCGCTACGTTGCATCAATCTGCGCGGTTGCGGACGAGTCGCTTGCCTTTGTCGTGGTGGACGGTCACTACCGCACGGCGTGCATCCGGGCATCGATCGCGAAGCTCCAACCAGGCGGGTTCCTGCTCTTCGACGATGTGAACTTCTGGCCGGGGCGAGCCGCGATGCCGATTCCCGCCGACTGGCGACAAGTTCACAAGAGCACCTTCGGAATCAAGCATACTGGTGTCTGGCAGAAGCCAGACAGTGGCCCCCCCCGAGCAGCCACGGTGGTTCAATTCACCGCATAAGATAACGAACTCGAACGGGATTCTGACGCCCCGAGCAGGATTCTGGAGGCTCCCTGGAAAACGGGCTGAGGGATCGCAATGGCTGGGCTGTAGGAGGTCCTTGGAGGGGAAGGGGCTGGAGCTTTCGACGTCCAGACGAGCAAGGAACCTCTTGAATGAAGCATGCGCTTATCACCGGCATCACCGGGCAAGACGGTGCGTATCTTTCCAAACTGCTGCTCGAAAAGGACTATGAGGTTCATGGTCTGCTCCGGCGCAGCGCGTCGGCTGATGTCGTCAACGGTCGGCTGAAGTGGCTAGGCATTGCGGACGAAGTCAGATTGCATGATGGCAACCTGACGGATCTTTCGGCGCTCGTTCGTGTCTGCCAAGCGGTTAAGCCCGACGAAATCTACAATCTCGCTGCTCAATCCTTCGTAAAGTCCTCATGGCAGCAGCCGCTACTGACGGGTATGGTAACAGGGCTCGGTGCTGCAAATATACTTGAGGCTACGCGGCTCGTTTGCCCCGAAGCGCGCTTCTATCAGGCCTCCTCTTCTGAGATGTTTGGGTTGGCTCAAGAGCCCTGGCAGTCGGAGAAGACACCCTTCTACCCGCGGTCGCCTTATGGTACGGCCAAATTGTACGCACACTGGATGACTGTGAACTACCGCGAGAGCTTCGGTTTGCATGCATCGAGCGGTATTCTTTTCAACCATGAATCTCCACTGCGTGGCATCGAATTCGTGACGCGAAAGATCACGGATGGCGTGGCCCGTATCAAGTTGGGAATGCAGAAGACGCTCGCTCTGGGGAACCTTGACGCCAAGCGTGACTGGGGACACGCGCGCGACTACACCAAGGCCATGTGGCTGATGCTCCAGCAGGCTACGCCGGACGACTACGTCATTGCTACGGGTCGCACCGTGTCGGTTCGCGAGTTTTGCGGGCTGGCCTTTGCGCATGTCGGGCTGAAGATGGACGATCACCTGGTGGTGGACGAACGGTTCCTCCGGCCTGCGGAGGTCGATGTGTTGCGCGGAAATGCCACCAAAGCCAAGGAGAAGCTTGGCTGGACGGCTGCGACCTCGCTCGAGGACCTGGTCGCGGAGATGGTCGAGGCCGACCTGATGCGACTGCGACACCGCGAGCGCCTGTGACATTGGGAGCCGAGGGACAGATGAAGGTCTTGGTTACAGGCGCGAGCGGGTTTGTCGGTCGCTACTTCGTCGAGGCGATGCGGCGCGATTTTGGCTCCAGCGCGGAGATTGTCCTCACGGGAAAGGTGGGCGGCCGACACGCCCTGCTCGGCTCCATCCTCCAGCTCGATATAACCGAGTGTGACGCTGTCAGCAAAGCGATCGCCAGCATTCGACCTACTCACGTGCTCCATCTCGCGGCAGTCGCTGCGCCGGCATTGGCAAATGCTCAGCCGGAGCCGACATGGCGTGTTCACGTCCGCGGTACGCTCAACCTCGCTCGTGCCATACTGCGCGAGGCACCGGACTGCTGGTTGCTCAATATAGGGTCGGGCACGGTGTATGGTGATAGCGCCCAGGCTGGTCGGCTGCTTGACGAGAGCACGCTCCTTTCTCCGATTGACGAGTATTCCGCGTCGAAGGCGGCCGCCGATCTCGCGCTCGGTGCCCTGGCGGGGCAGGGCCTCAAGTGCATCCGGTTGCGCCCGTTCAACCATGCCGGCCCGGGGCAAACGGAGGATTTCGTGATCCCCGCTTTTGCCATGCAGATCGCCCGCATTGAGGCGGGCATCGTGCCTCCCGTGATACGTGTCGGCAATCTCGATGCGCAACGGGACTTCCTCGACGTTCGCGACGTTGCCAGCGCCTACGCACTGGTCGTAAAGCGGGCTCAGCAGCTCCGGTCGGGCACGATCCTGAACATCGCCTCGGGCATGCCGTACAGGATGTCAGATATTCTCCATAGACTGATGAGACTGAGCCATGTCGCCATTGCCATCGAGCATGATGCGACGCGGATGCGCGCGAACGATCTGGCGATCTTTGTCGGCGACGCGAGCCGCGCTCGGGACCTCCTCGACTGGGAGCCTCAGCATCACCTCGACGAGATGTTGGCCGCCATCCTCAACGACGCCCGCGCGCGCTGTAACGCCGAACAATAGGTGTGGTCGGCAAGCTATCAACCAGATTTGTCGCAGACAGCCATGTTCGGAGACACGTTCACCCTGTTCCTGTCGAAGCTCGTGCCGGCATTCGTCTATCCGCTCGGATTGACCCTGTCGCTGGTTGCCATCGCGGCGCTGCTCGCGCGGCTCTACTT
>JBAPMW010000398.1:0-1779 GCA_049278815.1 Hyphomicrobiaceae bacterium | reverse complement strand
GCAGTCGCCGTTGCGCACCAGGAAGCGCGCGCCGTACTTCTTGAAAGCCACGGCATTGGCGGCGATGTAGTCCTTGTAGCGCTCAGGGTCGGTGACGCTGACGTGCCCGATCCAGTAGCCCTTCTTGGCCATGCGCTCGCTCCTTGGTTCGACATCCGGAGATGCCGGGGTCACCGCGACCAAAGCTCTATCCTGCGTGTCGTGCAAACATCGACGAAATCGCGCTGATTGAATGTGACGAAGTATTGAATTCTTGTCTGCACGTCGTCCAAGAGCAGGCGCAGCACGCAATCGACCAGACTCAAAGCGCGGCCACGCCGGAGCGACCATTCAAGCGAATGCGTGAGCGCGTCGTCTCTGTACGGCGCGTCATCGAGAAGTACGGTGCGCGACGCCTTGATCTCCTGTTCAAACCGCTCCATTGCCGGCCGGTTTCGTGCAAAGCGTGTGCCGAGCGTCTCGTAGAGGACCGGCCAGGGAACCACAACGGTGTGGACCCTGATGCGGGCGTAAATTTCGGCAACGGTCTCTCGTTCGACCGTTCGATCTCGTGAATCACAAAGCGCATACCAAATGCCCGAGTCCACCAGGATCGAGGCCATCCGTCAGGCCTCTTCGTCAACAGTGGCCATGTCGGATGGCGCGTAGCCGGTCCAGACCGGCGCCCGGCGGGCACCGAATATGAATCTCCCCTTGTTCTTGCCGGTAGCCTTGTCACGGTAGACGACGTAGATGCGCGTGCGCTTGTCGATCGTGACGTGCTTCTTGATGTCCGCCTTCAACTTGTCGAGCAATGCGCCGTCGTGGCTGTAGGCCAACACAGCTAGCGAGTCTCCGCACTCCTTTGCGTCGTGCGCATCGAGCCAAGCGTAAAGGCCCTCGTAGTCCCCGCGGACCCCGAGGTCATAGGAAATCCAAACGGTGCTGGTCGTCACAAGGGCCACCTTCTGAGATATTGCAAAGGGCCTTGGGCAAATCTCGGCCACAGCATACCAATCGGCTCTCTTGTTGCCAAACGGTGCGGACCCGGCGAATGAGACATGGCCGACCTTAGAGCATACGCCGTGGATGGGCTGACTATCCCGGCCTGCATGCAACCCTAGCTTGCCCGAACCGCGGTGGCGGGCGGTGCCCAGTTGTGCCATCTTTCCCTGTCGTTCCAGCCCACCGGAAGCATGAAGGACATGCCACATGCGTTATGAGGCGCCGATATCGCTCGACCAGGCGGTGGCGCTGCTGGCCGCCGAGCCGGAGGACGCGCGCGTGCTGGCCGGCGGCACCGACCTGCTGGTGCAGCTGCGGACGGACCGGATCGCGCCGGCGCTGCTGGTCGACATCAAGCGCATCCCCGCGTTGCGGCAGATCACCGAGGAAGCCGGCGGCTTTCGCATCGGCGCCGCGGTGACGGGGGCGGAGCTGAAGGAGCACGTAAGGCTCAAGACGGTGTGGCCCGGCGTGGTGGAGGCGGCCAACCTGATCGGCTCCACCCAGATCCAGGGCCGCGCCACTCTGGGCGGCAACCTGTGCAACGGCTCGCCGGCCGCCGACAGCGTCCCGGCCCTGATCGCGGCCGGCGCCATTGCCGTGATCGCCGGCCCCAACGGACGTCGCGAGCGACCGATGGAGGAGATGATGATGGGGCCGCGCCAGCTGGCACTGGCCAGAGGCGAGATCGTCGCCTCGTTCCTGCTGCCGCCCAAGTCGCCCCGCACCGCCGACGCCTACCTGCGCTTCATTCCCCGCACCGAGATGGACATCGCCGTCGTCGGTTGTGGCGTG
>JBAPMW010000397.1:0-11842 GCA_049278815.1 Hyphomicrobiaceae bacterium | reverse complement strand
GAGCAGGGAAATGGCAAATTCAGTGGCACACCACCGCCGCAAGCGCCCGACGGTTGCGAGGCCGGAGTGAAACGGAGAGGTATGACCGCGTTGGCTACCCCCACCCCTAGCCCCTCCCCGCAAGGGGGAGGGGGACATGTCGGCGCCTGCGAGCCAGGGTGCGGCCCGCCTCGGCGCCGGCATGACCCCTTTCGTCCGCGATCTGCACGGTCGGGCATGCGGGCGGTTCCGATCCACATGAGCCGGAAAGCGCACTGTTTCCTCGAAGCGCGCCCCCGGCGCGACGGGGGAGGGGACGCCTGCATCAGGGGAGGAGAAGGTCATAACGGAGGCCGGCATTATGACGCCGACACGGCATCCGTGCGCGGCGCGCGTTCGGCGCGCGCGAGACGGTACATGCGGAACAGGAACTCGATCGCCAGCAGCAGGAAGGCCGCCGGCAGCGGCGCCAGCATCCACCACTCGGGCGTGATGAGGGTCTTGATGGTGATCGCACCGGCCAGGTAGCTGGCCGCCAGCACCACCCAGCCATACCAGACGAAATAGACCGAGCAGGCGAGCCCCAGAATGTCGCCCCCCCACTCCAGCAGCCACGCCGTCCGGCCGGGCAGCGCCCGCAGCAGGATATCCACCCGGATGTGCTGGCCCTGCCGCAGCAGCCAGGGCGCGGCCATCAGCGTCAGGAGATAGATGATGTCCTCGGACACCTCCCCGCTCCAGGGGACGCCGCCGAGACCGATGTTGCGGGTAACAACGTCGGCGCCGATGATGATCGCCATCGCCAGCAGCAGGAGGCACGCCGCCAGCATCAGGCCGTCCAGAATGCGGCCGAAGGCATTGGACAGGCGCTGCATCACACTAGCCCTCGTCGCCATCCGGTTGAATCTCCGCCCCTGACAGAGGGTACGCCGGTGTCATCCCGGCGCTTGTCGCCGGGATCCATCCAACAGCTTGCGCCGGCGCGTGTCGATAGCTGGGTGCCGGGGACAAGCCCCGGCATGACATCGAAACCACGCGTTGGTGCCACACCGGCCGCGCTGGCCCCGAGGTCCCTACCCGCCCTTGGAGAAGAACGCCTTCAGCTTCGGTCCGTGCTCGGGGCTCAGCTTGACGATGGCGGCCCAGCCGGCCTCGTAGGCCTTGGCGCGCCAAGCCTCGCCCTCGGCGCCCTTGAACTCGATCACCTCGATGCCGGCTGCCTTCTGCTTGGCGATGTCGGCCGCGTTCTCCTTGGCCGTCTCGGCGGCCTGCGCCTCGATCCAGGCCGCCGCGTCAAGAACCACCTTCTTCTGCGCAGCGTTGAGCTTGGCCAGCGCATTCTTGTTGATCAGGATGCTCACCTCGGCGCTGTAGAAGCCCGGGTCGACGCGGAACTTGGTCTTCTCGTGCCAGCCCAGGTCGAAGATGCCGGTGATCGGCCAGCCGTAGCCATCCACCACGCCGCGCTCCAGCGCCGTGTAGACCTCGCCCGGCGGGGTCTGCACGACAGTCGCGCCCAACGCCTGGAAGAACTCCCGGTAGACCGGCGTGATGCGGATCTTCAGGCCGGTCAGGTCGGGCTTGGAGATGCGCTTCGTCAGATAGAGATGGAAGGGGTTGTCATCCACGTGCCGGGCCAGGAAGACCGTGTTCATCTTCCGGTCGTAGAGCTTGGCCATGTAGTCGAAGCCGCCGTTCTTGCGCAGCTCGGACATCGGCCGCTCGGTGAGCTTCCAGGCGTCCGCCTCCGGCATGACGTTGGTGTAGAAGGCGCCCGTGACATTGGCGATGTCGACCACGCCGCCCGCCAGCGCCTTGCCCACCTCGAACGGGGGCATCGCCTTGGGGCCGCCGATGTAGTTGATGCGAATGAGGCCATTGCCGTCGGCGTTGACCTTGTCGATGAAGCGCTCGAAGGCGCGCGAGTAGAACGTCTTCTCCTTGAATGACGTGATGCCCTTGAGCGTCACCTCCTGCGCGCCGGCGAGACCCGACGCCGCCGACAGCATCAAGGCGGCGACGGCCGCAGCCAGGCAATTGCGCATAGCTCCCTCCCTGCGGTCCCTTTTTTGCTCCACCAAGAACCGTTCTGAAGAGAAGAGCATAGAGAGCGGCTATCCGCAACTTCGCTTTGGCTGCTACAAGACCTGCGCACGGGCTCCGATCCTTGCAGTTGTCACCGAGCATTTCCAAGCGCGGTGCGCCTGTGTTGCGCTGCCCATCCCGGCTTGCCAGAGCCGGGCATCTGCCGTCTCATGAGGCACTCAAGCGTCTGCCGGGAGGGACCTGTGTCGTCGGTTGTCTTGCGGGGTGTAACGAAGCGGTTCGGCAGCGCGGTTGCGCTGGACAACGTATCGCTGGAGATCGCGCAGGGGCGGCTCTGTTGCCTGCTGGGCCCCTCCGGCTGCGGAAAGACGACGGCGCTTCGCCTCGTTGCCGGCTTCATCGAGCCGACAGCCGGCGAGATTGTCCTCGGCGACCGCGTCGTCTCCTCCCCCAAGCGCACGCTGCCGCCGGAACGGCGCAACGTGTCCATGGTGTTCCAGAGCTATGCCCTGTGGCCGCACATGACCGTGGCGGAGAACGTCGGCTATGGGCTCACGCTGCGCAAGGTCGACCGCGGCACCATCCGCCGCAAGGTCGAGGACATGCTGGCAACGGCCAAGCTTTCGAGCCTGGCCGACCGCTACCCCGGGGAGCTGTCGGGCGGCCAGCAGCAGCGTGTCGCCCTCGCCCGCGCCCTCATCGTGGAGCCCGAGACGCTGCTTCTGGACGAGCCGCTCTCCAACCTCGATGCCAACCTGCGCGAGGAGATGCGCTTCGAGGTGCGCCGCCTTCACGACCAGTACCGCTACACCACCGTCTACGTGACGCATGACCAGTCGGAGGCGATGACCACGGCCGATCTCATTGCCGTGATGAACCACGGCAGCGTCGAGCAGCTCGGATCGCCGGAGGAAATCTACGAGCGTCCGCGCTCGGAGTTCGTCGCCCGCTTCATCGGATCGAGCAACGTCGTAACCGGCACGGTGCTGGACGAGCACCGTCTCTCGTTGGCGGGCACCGTGCTGCGCGGCATCGGCGGCAGCTTCTCGCCGGGCGGGCCGGGCGCGATGTCGATAAGGCAGCACGACATCGTGCTCGACGCGGGCGTGGCGCGCGGCAGCGAGGAGAACGTGCTGCCTGCGACCGTCACCCGCAACGTCTTCCTCGGCGGCAACCGCGATTATGTCGTCCAGGCCGCAGACGGAACGCAGTTGCGGATCCTGGCGCCGGCCGGCCAGAACATCCCGCAGGGCAGCAAGGTGCTGGCGCGCCTGCCCGTCGACCGCTGCCGCATTCTCGTGGCTTAGAAAAGCAAGAAGGCGTTGCACCAACGATCTGGTAGGGTTCAGATATGCGCGCCGGCAGCAATGGGCGCTGGACAGCAGGAATCCGGCCATCAGGGAGGAGTTGCGATGCCGCTCTCACGACGTGACGTTCTCAAGGGCTCTGCTGCGATCGCGGGCTCACAGGTCTTCGCCGCGTCGGTACGGGCGGCGGCGCCCCCGGCAACGGCGATCACGCCGGCCCTGATCGAGGCGGCCAGGAAGGAAGGAAGGGTGTCCTGGTACACATCCGTGGACCTGCCGCTCGCCGAGCGCATCGCCAAGTCGTTCGAGGCCAAATTCCCCGGTGTTGCCTGCCGCGTGGAGCGCAGCGGTGCGGAGCGCATATTCCAGCGCATCGGCCAGGAGTACGGCAGCAACGTCCGCGCGGTGGACGTGGTCAACTCGTCGGATGCGGCCCATCTCATCGTCTGGAAGGCGAATGGCTGGCTTGAGCCGTTCGTCCCCGAGGATGTGGCGAGGCACTTCCCCGACGCCCACAAGGATCCGGACGGGACCTTCGCCAGCTTCCGCGTCTTCCTGTGTCCTGTCGCCTACAACACCAACCTCGTGAAGGCGGAGGACGCTCCCCGAAGCTACGCCGACCTGCTCGATCCGAAGTGGACCGGAAAGATCGTCAAGGCGCATCCGGGCTACTCCGGCACGATCCTGACCGCCACATTCCAGATGGCCCGGGATATCGGTTGGGACTATTTCGAGAGGCTCGCGCGGCAGAAAGTCATGCAGGTGCAGTCGGCGGCCGATCCGCCCAAGAAGCTGACGCTGGGCGAGCGCGCTGTCATGGCCGACGGCGTCGAGTACGGCGTGTTCCAGGCCAAGGAGACGGGCAAGCCGATCGAGCCGGTCTACCCAACGGAGGGAACGCCGCTGATCGTCGGGCCGAATGCCGTGTTCAAGGGGGCGCCCAACCCGAACGCGGCCCGGCTGCTGCAATGCTACATGTTCACGGCCGAGTGCCAGCAGCTTGGCATCAACTACGGCGGCCTGCGCTCGGTTCATGCGCTCGCGCGGGAGAAGCCGGGGCGCAAGCCGCTCGCCGAGATCAAGCTCATGAAGGACGATCCTGCCGGGGTCGAGAAGCAGAGCGCCGAGATCAAGGCGCGGTACAGCCGGATATTCGGGGTCTGAGCCGGCAGAAATCGCCGCTCGCAAGCAGAAGAAACGAAGCCGGGCTCCGGGCCGGCGTCGACAGGGAGGATGCACAATGCACAAGAACAGGCCCACGAGGCGCGATGTCATCAAGGTGTCCGCGGCGGCGGCCGCCGCCGCGTACGCGAGCCCCCTGCGGGCGGCTCCACCGCCGGCAGACGCCATCACGCCGGCCTTGATCGAGGCGGCGAGGAAGGAAGGCAGGGTCGCGTTCTACACGGCCATGGACCTTGCCTTCGCCCAGCGGCTCGGCAGGGCCTTCGAGGCAAAGTTCCCCGGCATCTCAGTGCGCGTCGAGCGCTCCGGTGCGGAACGCATCTTCACGCGCATCGCCCAGGAGTATTCGAGCAACATCCATGCGGTGGACGTGGTGAACACGGCGGACCAGGCGCATTGCCTGGCGTGGAAGCGGAACCAATGGCTGGCACCGTACCTGCCGGCGGAGGTGGCGCAGCACTACGACAGGGCCCACTACGACCCCGACGCCCTGCATGTGACGACGCGCATCCTGGTGTCGCCGATCGGCTTCAACACCAACCTGGTGAGCCGGGAGGAGGCGCCCAAGAGCTTTGCCGACCTTCTCGACCCCAAGTGGGCGGGCAAGATCGTCAAGGCGCATCCGGCCTACAGCGGGACGATCATGAACGCGACGTTCCAGATCGCGCGCGACCTGGGATGGGAGTACCTTGAGAGGCTGGCCCGACAGAGGGTCATGCAGGTGCAGTCGGCCACCGACACGCCCAAGAAGGTCGCGCTGGGCGAGCGCGCGGTCATGGCGGACGGCGCGGGATACCTGGTGATCCGCTATCGCGAGGAGGGCCAGCCGATCGACATCGTCTACCCGACCGAGGGCACGCCCCTGGCGACGGGACCAAGCGCGATCTTCAAGGCGGCCCCCAACCCCAATGCCGCGCGTCTGTTCCAGAACTGGATGCACTCGCGGGAAGGCCAGCAGCTCATCGTGGATGTCGCCTGCCAGTATTCGGCGCACGGGCAGGTGGTCGAGAAGAAGGGCGTGCGGCCGATCAGGGATATCAAGCTCATGAAGGAGGATCCCGAGGGCGTCGCGAAGGCTGCCGACGACGTGAAGAAGCGCTACGCGGCGATCTTCAGAGTTTAGCGGGCTTCGGGTGTCGGGCGTCGGGCATCGACAGTCGGACGCAGAGAGCAGGCGGGAACGTATCCAACCGCGCGATGCCCCACACCCGACGCCCGTAGACAGCGCACAGGACTCCGATCGTGGCTATCGCACTGCCGACCCGACTCAGCGCGCGGCGGAGATTCAGCGTGGACCTGTCGGCGCCGGTTCTCGTCGCCCTGGCCGCGCTGCTGTGCGTCCTCGTCGTTCTCCCGGTCGCCTGGCTGGTCTACTACAGCCTCACCGTCGGTCACCCGCCCGCCACGTCGCGCAGCTTCACGCTCGTCCACTTCCAGACGCTGTTCACCGACCCGGACTTTATCGACCCGCTCATCACGACGATCATCCTGGCGGTAGGCTCCTCGACCGCCTGCTGTGTAATCGCGGCGCCGATGGCATGGCTCGTCGCGCGCACCGACCTGCCGATGGCCGGCGTGATCCGGGCGCTCGTGACCGCCTCGTTCGTGACGCCGCCGTTTCTCGGCGCGGTGGCGTGGGAGATCCTTGCCGCTCCCAACAGCGGGCTCCTCAACCAGCTCTATCGCCTGGTCACGGGAGCGTCCCAGGACGAGCATCTGCTCAACATCTACTCCCTGCCCGGGCTCATCTTCGTCATCTCCTGCTACACGTTCCCTTATGTGTTCGTGCTGATCGCCAATGCCCTCGATCGCATCCCCGGCGACCTTGAGGATGCATCCGCCATGCTCGGCGCCGGAACCTGGACGACGGCCCGCCGCATCACGATCCCGCTGGCGGTGCCGGCGCTGCTCGCCGGCGTGCTGGTCGCCTTCCTGCAGGCGATGATCCTGTTCGGCTCGCCCGCAATCCTCGCGCTGCCGGCCGGCTTCCACACCATGACGACGAAGATCTGGAGCCTGTTCCAGTACCCCCCCAAGCCGGAGCTCGCCGCCGCCGCCGCGCTGCCGCTTCTCGTCCTCACAGTCCTGCTGCTCAGGGCGCAGCATGCCATTCTCGGGCGCAGGGGCTACTCGGTCGTGGGCGGCAAGGGCGCCGATCCGCGGCTCATCCGGCTCGGCTGGCTGGTATGGCCGGCGATGGCCTTCATCGTTGTCGTGCTGTGCATGCCGGTGTTCCTGCCCTACTTCGCCCTCTTCAACGCGGCCTTCTCGCCGATCGCGACGACGCTGGTGACGCCGGCCAACGCCACGCTGCACAACGTCTATTTCACGTTCTTCGAGCTGTCGTCGACCCAGCTCGCCTTGAAGAATACGCTGCTGCTCGGCACCGCCTCGGCCACGTTCGGCACGGTCCTGGCGCTCGCGATCGCCTATCTGACGGCGCGGCGTGCCGTGCCTGGGCATCGCGCTCTGGCGTTTCTCGCCACCGCGCCGATTGCGATCCCGGGCATCGTGCTGGGCGTGGGCCTGTTCCTGAGCTACACCCGGCCGCCGCTGGTGCTCTACGGCACCCTGTGGGTGCTGCTCATCGCCTACATCACGATCGAGCTGCCCGCCGCCTACCAGCAGATGCAGTCGGCCTTCCGCGCCGTCAATCCGGAGCTGGAGGAGGCGAGCCGCATTCTGGGAGCCACCCGTCTGCAGGCGCTGCGGCACATCACGGCGCGGCTGCTCAAGACCAACGTGCTCGCAACCTGGTGCTTCATCTTCGTGTCGACGATCCGCGAGCTCTCTGCGGCCATCATGCTGTTCACGTCAGAGACCAAGGTGGTGTCGGTGCTCATCTTCGACCTCAAGGAGAGCGGCGATCTCGGCGCCATCTCCGTGCTGGGCCTGTCCCTGCTGCTGGTGACCTTCGCAGTGGTGATCGGCGTCAACCGCATCCCAGGCTTCGGCGGAACCCGCCTGCGCAACACCTGACCCGCCCATGAGCCAAGCCCTGCCCCCTGTCTCTGTCGCCGAGCAACTGGCCGAGCGTATTGCAGAGCTGCAAGCCGTAATCACGACCTCGAAGTCTGAGCGCGGCGGGAGCCACAGCGTCCCCTCCCCCCTTGTGGGGGAGGGACAGGGTGGGGGGGATTGCAGAACATCGAAGGTCGGGGTTCCCCCCACCCCTAACCCCTCCCCACAAGGGGGAGGGGGATCCGGTCACGGATGTGGCGAGGGTGGCGGCCAACTGACGGCTGCCGCTCGGCGGACCTGCGGGCTCCTCGCCCTGGATGTCATCGGGCTCGCGGTTGCGGCGCGCAATCAGGCCTATGCGAAGGCGGCGCTCGATGCCTGGGAAGACGATGGACCCTGCACCGCGATTGGACATGGCCGCACGCTCACCGCGGCAGGGGCCGCCTTCGTCAATGGCACCGCTGCGCACGGTGAGGACTTCGACGATACCTTCGAGGGCGGGCCGGTGCATGCCGGCGCGGTGGTGGTGCCCGCCGTGCTGGCAGCATGCGAGCGGCACGACCGTGACGGACAAGCAGCGCTCTTGGGCGTTGCCGTGGGCGCGGAGACGCTGTGCCGCCTCAGCCTGATCGCGCCGAGGCTCATCCACAAGGCCGGCTTCCACCCCACTGCCGTGCTGGGGGCCATGGGGGCAGCGGCCGGAGTGTGCGCTGCGCTGGGCCTGGATCGGCGCCAGATCGTCGACGCACTCGGCATCGCCGGCAGCATGGCCTCGGGGATCATCGAGTATCTGGCCGAGGGGGCCTGGACCAAGCGGCTGCATCCCGGCTGGGCGGCGCAGGCCGGTCTGCGCGCCGCCATGCTGGCACGACACGGCTTCGTGGGGCCGCGCACCGTATTCGAGGGCACGCACGGGCTTTTCAACGCGTTCGCGCACACGGCGGCAGCGGACTGCGGCGCACTGGTCGGCGACTTCGGCGAACGCTGGCGCTTCGAGACCCTTGCGTTCAAGCCCTATCCGTGCGGAACCATGATCCATCCCTACATCGACTGCGCCCGCCGCCTGGGTGGCCGGGGCGTGGCACCGGCCGAGATCAAGGAAGTGATCTGCGAGGCGGGGGAGGGCACGGTGCACCGCCTGTGGGAGCCGCTCGCCGACAAGCAGCGTCCGCCGAACGGCTACGCCGGCAAGTTCTCCCAGCCCTATTGCATCGCGCGCGCGTTCGTCCGGGGGAGCGTCGGGCTCGATGCGTTCACCGACGAGGCGGTGCGAGACCCTGCCGTTCTGGAGGTCGCCGGCAAGGTGCGCTACGTTGTCGATCCGGACAACCCCTACCCCCGTGCCTTCACCGGCCACATCCGCATGGTGCTGCATGACGGCGGCGTCATCGAGGAGCGCCAGCCGCACATGCGGGGCGGTGCGCAGGAGCCGCTCACGGCCGCCGAGATCGAGGAGAAATTCGCCATGTGCTGCCGCCACGGCGGCTGGGATGACACCAGGATCGACGCCGCGCTCGACCGTGCCCGGCGCCTTTTCGATGGGAAGATCGACCTCGGTGTCCTGCGGGGGTGAGACATGACAGAGACAGAGCATAAGGTTGCCGGGGAGCTTGCCGGCCGCGTGGCCATCGTAACGGGCGGCGGGCGCAACATCGGCCGAGCCATCGCGCTGGCGCTGGCGGAGGCGGGCGCGAGCGTCGTCGTCAATGGACTGAGCAACGCTCAGGCGGTGCACGGTGTCGTCCGCGAGATCGAGGCGGCCGGCGGAAATGCCCTGCCGGCGCTGGCGGACGTGGCCGACGAGGCTGCGGTGGCGCGCATGATCGCCGCCGCCGCAGAGCGGTTCGGCCGCATCGACGTGGTGGTGAACAACGCGGCGGGCCGGCCCGAGCAGCCGTTCGAGTCGATAGCGCTGGCCGACTGGAGAGGCGTGCTGGCCACCGTCCTGGACGGCGCCTTCCTGGTCTCGAGAGTGGCGCTGCCGCACCTGAAGCAGAGCGGTGCCGGTGCGATCGTCAACATCGGCGGCGTCTCAGGCCACATCGGCACCAGGCATCGCGCCCACGTGGTGACGGCCAAGGCGGGGCTGGTCGGCTTGACCAAGGCCATGGCGCACGACCTCGCGCCATACGGGATCACCGCCAATTGCGTGGTGCCGGGCCTGATCGAGACCGCGCGCGACCCCAGCGCGCAGCTTCCGCATCATCACAGCATCAGCCGGACGCTGACCGGCCGTCTCGGCGCGCCGGAGGATATTGCCGGGATGGTACGATTCCTGGCGGGTCCGAAGGCGCGCTACATCACCGGGCAGACGCTGCACGTGAACGGCGGAATGTACCTGGGATAGCTTCTGCCCCGGACTCAAGATTCCCGCCACCTGCTGGCGAGCCGTTGAAGGTGGCCACCCAAAGTACATAGGTCATCTACCGATTCTGGCACAGGTCAGAAAATCTCGGCAGCGCAACAACTGCGGGAGCTATCCGGGGTACACCAGACGTGCCGGACGCGTCGACGGCATGCGTGCTCGTGACCCACACCGGTCATTCCCGCGCGTATCAGGTGTCAGAAAGGCTGACGTCATCGGCGTCTCCTCGGAGGGTGCACGATCGGCCAGACTACCGTCGCGAAGCTATCACTCCGGCAGGCCCGCCTTGCGGAGGCCGTCGAACAAATGCTCAGCGTCCTCGGGGCGCTTGAAGCGAGCCAGCCGCCTTTGCGCGCCGTCGATCGTGTACTTCGGATCGATCCGCAGGACCTCGGTCGCCGCTGCACGGGCCTCGTCGAGCTGCCCCAATTGCGCGAGAGTGGCGGCCAACGCGACGTGGCCCAGACTCATGTCCGGGGCCCGCGACGTGCATTCGCGCAACGGGGGCAGCGCTTCCGCATACTCTCTCAGCATATAGCGGGCGAGCCCCAACGTACTGAGTGCCCATGGAGAGTAAAACGGATCGTGTCTCATGTGTGTCTCGATGACCTGGACGGCCCTCGTGGGTTCCCCCACGCGAATTAGCGTCGTGCCGAATCGCCAATCCGTGAAGTTGGGGTTCAGGGCGATGGCTTTCTCGAACTCGGCTACGGACTGCTCATGCTGGCCCTCGAAGGTCAGAACCGTCCCTAGATGGGCATGAGCGATCGGAAGATTGGGGTCGAGCTGAAGGGCCTTCCGCGCGAAATGATGCGCGCGTTCGAGGGCCGTCGGCTTGAGATAATCCTCATCCATCGGCTGGACCCAAGCAATCACGTGAGTCTTCGAAAGCAGGACATAGGCCCGAGCATACTTCGGGTCGAGGGAAATGGAGCGCTCGAGGAGACGACGCGCTTCATAAAGGTCGGCCACCTCGAACGACGACCACATCCCGTTGTAAATGTTCGAAGCGCGCATGAAGAAATCGTATGCCTGCCAGGTTGCCGGCGGCTTCAGCAGCGTACGCTCGGCCTCGGCCTTGTTGACATGGGCCACCAGGTTCGCAACGATCGCCCAGGAAACCTCGTCCTGGACGGCGAAGACGTCCTTCAGCTCGCGGTCGTAGCGCTCAGCCCAGCGATGCGCGCCCGTAACGGCATCGATGAGCTGGGCGCTGATGCGAACGCGATCGCCGACGCGGCGGATGCTGCCTTCGAGGACGCAGCGCACGCCGAGTTCGCGGTCGACCTGCCGGATGTCCGGTGATTTTCCTTTGTACTGGAAGCTCGAATTGCGGGCGATGACGAACAGCTCGGAGAACCGGGACAGCTCGGTGATGATATCTTCGGTGATACTGTCACTGAAGTAGTCCTGGTCCGGGTCGCCGCTCATGTTGGTGAACGCGAGAACGGCGATCGAGGGCTTGTCCGGGAGCGCGAGGGCGGATCTGGGCGGCTCAATCGGCGTCCCTCCATCCGGCGTGCGGCCGGGCCCCTGCTCCTCCTGCACCCGCCCCACGAATCGGAAGCCCTTGCGCGGCAGCGTCCTGATCAGGCGCTGCTCCTCGCCACTGTCGCGGATTGCCGACCGGGCAGCGTTAACGCGGGTGGTCAGCGCAGAATCGGATACGATCCGCCCATTCCGGACAGTGGCGATGAGGTCGTCCTTGCTCGCGACGCGCTCGCGGTTGGCGATCAAAAAGACGAGAAGATCGAATACCTTCGGCTCGACGGGCACGAGATCAGCCTCCCGGCGCAGCTCCCGGCAATCCGTGTCGAGCACATAGTCTTCGAATCGATAGCGCATCCTGCCGTTCCACAGCCGCGCGTCCGTTCTGCAGACGACCGTAGCACCCGAGGTGCAGAAAGCCCAAGACGACCGTAAGGGCAAAAAATCCTCCTCGTAAAGCGCGGCCGCGGGCGTTCTGGCATCAAGCATCCATGCCGACACCACAAGATGGAGA